>JANXXR010000637.1 GCA_025350525.1 Deltaproteobacteria bacterium | reverse complement strand
AAGTCGATGAAAGAACTTGAGAATGCGATCATGGCTATCGCACTTGAAGCAGGGACGAGCGACTATCGTGAGAACCTTGCCGTCGTGGCTCTCCTCCACAACAGTGCAAGAAAGCTAAGCGACGCACCCGAGATGCTGTTTAAGACAGCGGCACAGCTCACGGGTCCCCGTGGCGCAGAGCTACTGCTCGGGTTCCTGCAACGTGCTCCCGAGGCCCGTTCCATTGAAACGTTCGGCTTCCGCGAGGGCGAAGGTCCAATGGGATTCGATTATATACCGCTGTTGCCAGAATATGGAGGGCCCTCGCCGCTTAAGTCGGACCCTCGATAACGTCTAGGCGCTCGCCAGCTGCGCCCCATCGGCGGGCTCCGCCGTCTCCGCCTCCGGCGCGCGCAAAAACGGCCGGAGCAGCCCGCCCGGATGCCGCAGCATGACCGCGAGAAACGGCACGCTTGGCAGTGGGTCGCGCAAGTCGTTGACGATGTCCACCGCGGCGCGGGGCGCAGGCTCGACCGGCCGGCCCTTGAGCCGGTGCGCGATCCGCCGCGCCGCGAAGGGCACGGCATGCGTCCAGACCAGGTCGTGGCGGACCGGCCCGCCCGCCGCCACCTCCTGTCCGGTGGCGAGCCGGTGCCAGAGCAACGGCAGGTCGTTGTTGCGGGCGATGTCGAAGCTGATGAAGCCGTGGGCGCGCGGGTTGAGATCGATGGCGACCAGCTCGCCCGAGCGCGCGTCGCGGATGAACTCCACCTCGAAGATCCCGCGCCGTCCGATCCTGCTGGCCAGGGCGCAGCCGCGGTCGAGCAGCTCACTGTCTTCGCTGGCGTGGAACTCGATGCCGATGCCCAGGGTCGGCGGCCACTGCAGCGACTTGCGACTGGCCGAGGCCGCGACCACTACGCCGCGCGCGCCCAGGACACCGCTGACGCTGTAGAGGTTCTGCAGCGCGCCCGGCACGTACTCCTGGATCATCGGCAGGCGCAGCTCGGGATAGCGCGCGCAGGCCGCGGCCAGCTCGGGCGGAATCTGGTAGCTGCGATAGGCGTGGCGCAGCTCTTCGGCGTCGTGCACCACCTCGCCGCGCTCGATGCCCACGCCCACGTGCGACTTGGGCTTCAGGATCGCCGGATACCGATAGCTCGCGGCCAGGTCCTGCGCCTCCGCTACCGAGCGCGGGTGCGCGGCCCACGGGGTGCGGAAGCCGTGCCGCGCGCAGGCGGCGTCGAAGCGATCCTTGAAGAGCGCGTCGAGCACTGCCGCAGGCGGCGGAAGCAGGTCGCGCAGGTCGGGCCGGAAGGCGTCGTGCAGCTCGGCGACGTAGAAGGCGATCAGGTCGGAGGTCGGCGCCACCAGGTCGATGCGCCCGCTGCGGATCTCCTTCTCGAGCCAGGGCAGGAACCGCGCGGCGTCGGCGGTGTCGGGGCAGCGCGCGAACTCGCGGCAGTAGCGCGACAGCCGCGCCACCGGCCAGGGACGGTGCGAATACACCCGGGTCCGCACGCCGGCGCGCCCGAGCGATCGGGTGAAGGCCAGCGCGGTGGGAACGTCGGCGTCGAAGATGGCGATCATGGACTGGTCCTGTGCTCGGTGCCGGGCAGCCGCGTGCGCAGCGCGTGGACCGCGATCTGCAGCGCGGTCTCCTTCCAGGTGCGGGTCCCGTCGACGGCGAAGCGCGGCAGCACGGCAGAGGGCCGGCGCTCGCTGTCCGCGAACGGCCGCGGCTCGGTGGACCAGAGGATGAACTTCCCCAGCTCGCGGAGGATCTGGAGATCGCGGGCGGTGAAGTCGGCGCCGGGCACACCGTAGGGAAAGGCGAAGTGCGCCATGGGCCCGAAGAGGCGCTCGAAGTCGAGCGTCGAGCTGGCGAACTCGGCGATGGCCTGCGTCTGCGTCAGCTCCGACGGGCGGTGGTGCAGGTTGGTGTGATTGCCCAGCGCCGCGTTGGGCAGCCGCTGGATGCGCCGGCACAGCTCGACAGAGGCCATGCGGAAGGCCGGATCGCGGGCCATCGCGTGCAGCTCGGTGCGCAGGTTCTCGCCGGCGACGTTGACCGGAGCGGAGAGGATGCTCTCGGCCTCCTGCCCCGGCGTCCGCTCCGCCAGATCCCAGCGGAACCCCGACTGCCGCTCGGTCTTCTGCGGGCAGACGAAAAAGAGCCACTCCACCTCGGGAAAGCGCGGCGCGCGGGAGAGGACGTACTCGGCGGAGTCGAGGTAGCCGTCATCGAACGACACCGTCAGCGGCCCGACCGCCGCCTGCACGAAGGAGATGAGCCGGTCGATCGCGCCGGGCGCCATGGTCAGCTTGGGCTGCAGCTCGCCCTCCCGCCGCCGCTCGGCGACGCGGTGGAAGCAGAGCGCCACCCGCCGATCGCCCAAGGTGCTCCGCAGCAGCTTGGCCAGAGCACTGTCGTCCAGGAGCGAGGAGGCCTTGAGCAGGCCGGAGCCGAGGGCGTGTCTCATCGTGGCGCGAAGATATGAACCCCTGGCGCGGAACACAGCGTTGAGTAGCGTGCAGAGTTCCGTCGCGAGTTGCGAGCGCGCCGGTTGCCGCCGGCCACGCCCCGCCTAACTTTGCCGCCATGCGAAGGCCTCCACAGCTGACAGCTGCACTGTTCGGCGCCGTACTCATGGCGGCCGGCTGCAGGCACACGGGCGCGTACGTCTGGGTGGACGAGTACCATCTCGAGAAGCCCGCCGCGCCCGGCTACCTGCTCGGATCCGGCGACCTGGTCTCTGTCCGCGTGCTGGGCCACGACGAGATGTCGTCGCGGGTCCGGGTGCGCTCCGACGGCAAGATCTCGCTGCCCTTCCTCGACGATCTCCCCGTCTCCGGCCGCACTCCGGCCGAAGTCGCGGAGAAGCTGCGCGGCGACTTCAAGGAGTTCGTCGTCAACCCGGTGGTGACGGTCACCGTCGAGGAGCCGCGCCCGTACACCGTCTCGGTGGCGGGAGAGGTGACCCGGCCCGGCGTCTATCCGGTGGACCCGCAGGCCGGCGTGCTGCAGGCGCTGGCCAGCGCGGGCGGCCTGACCCAGTTCGCGCACGGGGATCAGATCTACGTGCTGCGCCACCTCGCCGAAGGCCAGCCGCCGGTCCGCATCCGCTTCAAGTACGAATCCCTCGAGCACGCCGAGGGCCAGAGCGGCATGTTCAGCCTGCTGCGCAACGATCTCGTCGTGGTGGAGTAGGGCGGTGGCGGCGGTGCTCCTCGCGGCGCTCTTCGCGGCGGCGCGCCTCGACGGCGCGGTCACCGCGGGCGCGCAGGCCGGATCGAACGACGCCGCGACTTCTTCCGGCTCCGCGGGCAGCCTGCTGCTCGAGCCCAGCCTGGCCGGGTTCTTCGAGCAGCCGGGCTTCACCGCCGAGGCCCACTACGCGCCCTGGCTGCGGCTAAGGGACGGGGGCTCGACCTGGTCGTTCGATAAGCGGCAGACGGCGTCGTTTGCGGCGGCGCTGCAGCAGACGCGGACGCTGCAGTGGCTGGCCTCGCAGCGCTTCCGCTACGGGCAGGACGCGCTCACCTGGGATCCGGGCGCGACCCGGCCCTTCGACTTCGTGGACGCGCTGCCGGCAGCGGTGCCCGACGATCTCTTCACCGACACCGAGCTGGGCTTTGCCCTGCAGCCCGCGCGGGGCTGGGCGCTAAACGCCTCGGCCGGGTACGCCGCCTACGGAGGCGCGTCGGCGGCCTCGCAGCAGGTTCTTCCGCTGCAGCAGGGCCCGCAGATCTATCTCGGCCTCGACCACGAGCTGACCCGCAGCGACGAGCTTGGGGGAGAACTCTACGCCTCGCACACCATCACCTCCAACGGACGGCAGAGCTCTTTGGCCAAGCTCACCAGCAGCTGGCGCCGGCAGCTCGATTCCAACACCCGCGCGCGCCTGGTCGCCGGGGCCAGCGTCTACGAGCAGTCGGCGTCGGGACGGCCGTCGTCCACCGCCGCGCATCCGGCGGTGGCGGCCGAGGTCGGGCACACGCTGCCGGGACGCGTGCCGCGCATCGAGCTGAACGCCACCGCCGCGCTGGGCCCGCACCCGAACCCGCTCACCGCCGAGCTGGTGGAGCGGGCGGAGCTGGCCGTCTCGGCGCGCTGGTTTCTGCAAGACAAGCTCTCGCTGCGCGCCCGCGCCGCCTCCGCCCGCGAGCTGCGATCGCAGCCCACCCAGCTCCTCCTTGGCGCCTTCGACGCCTCGCTGGATCTGGGCGGACACGTCGCGCTCGCCGCCGGCACCGAGATGCTCTGGCAGCACGCGCAGAGCTCGCTCCCGGCGGTCCGCTGGCTCGCCTTCACCGCGCTCAGCTTCGGCGCCCGCAATCTGCTTTCCGACAGATGATCAGCGCCCTTCTCCTCTCGATCCTTGTCGTGACGGTGGCGATGCCTAGCTTCGCCGCGAAGGATCGAGACGCGGTCCGAGGCCTCAAGAAGCTGCTCCTCGGGATGACAGGGTTCAGCGTTTTCTATTGGCTCGTAGTGGTCTTCCTCACGCCGCGCGCGTGAGATCGGGGGCGGGATGAACGCGTTTTCGCAAGGCGACATCGGGCGCGGGTCCACCCCTCGACAGCCGGGCGCGCTCTTCGCGCCGGGAGAGCTGGGCCACGCCTGGACCTTCGTGATGCACTCGGTGCGCAACCGCATCCGGCTGGCGCTCGCGGTGCTGCTGGGATTCGTAGCGCTGACGGCGGCCATCACCCAGGCGCTGCCGCGCAGCTACCACGTCGAGGCGCGCATCTACGCGCTGCCGGCCGAGAACGCGCCGGGCGCCATCCGGGCGACGTCGGAGCAGGCCGGCGGCCTCGCCCAGGGCGCCGCCGAAGTGGTCGTCGGCCAGCAGCACCTGCTCGAGCTGGTGCGCGGCCACGATCTGATCGGCCGCTGGGACCGGTCGCGCGTTCCGCTGCAGCGCCTCCTCGACCGGGTGCGCGGCGCGCAGGCCCAGGATCCGGCGGCCCGCGAGCGGATCATGGTCAGCCTTCTGCGCAAGAAGCTCACGGTGCAGGTCAAGGGACCGGAGGTGACCATCTTCTTCGACTGGCCCGAGGCGCAGGGCGCCTACGAGGTGGTCGAGGAGTCGTCCCAGAAGCTGATCGCGGCGCGGCACGAGGCGGAGCTCTCGCCGCTGGAGCGCCGGGTGGCCTCGCTCTCGGAGTCGGCCGCGCAGGCGCAGGTCCGTATCGACGACGCCGTCGCCAAGGTGGAGGCTGCCCGCAAGGCGCGGCGGAAGGGAGCGCGCTCAGCGAGCGTCCGCGGTCTGCAGGCCGAGGGCCGCTTCCGCGACCTGCCCGACGCCGGCCTCGCCGCGCTGCGGATGCAGATCATCGCCTCGCGCAAGGCCATCGCCGCCCAGGAAGACGTGCAGCGCAAACACCTCAATGACCTCCAGGTTCTCTACGCCGAGCAAAAGGCGACGCTGGGCCCGGGCCACGCCACCCTGCTCGAGACCAAGCGAAAGCTGGCCGCGGCCGAGCGCGAAGGCGCGCAGCTCGACGTGATGCGCGCCGCCGAGCAGCAGAAGCTCGCCGAGTACGTCGAGCAAGGCGGCAAGGAGATGGAGCTGACCGCGGAGGCCGCGGCCGGGCCGGTGGAGATCAAGGACGAGGACGACGCGGTCGCCTACGCGCGCGCGCGCATCTCGATGGAGCTGACGGGCCTGCAGCAGCTCTTCGCCGAGATGGGCGCCGCGCGGGCGACGCTGGTGGAGATGCGGGCGGCCTTCGACAACCGCTACGCGGTGGTCGCACCGGCCGAGCTGCCGGAGTCGCCGGCCTCGCCCAAGACTTTACTGCTGCTGCTGGCGGCGCTGCTGGGCGGACTCATCCTCGCGGTGGTGGCCTCGGTGTCCGCCGAGCTGTACGGCGAAGAGGAGGACGCGCAGCGCGTTCCCCTGCTGGCCAACGTCCCATGAAGTCCCGCGCCGCCGCGCTCGCGGTGCTGAGCGCCGCGGGGCTCACGCTACTCGCCATCTTTTTCACCGGCGGGTCGCTCGCCGCAGCAGTGGCGCCGGCCTTTCTCCTGGTCGTGCTCTACTTGGCGTTCCGCGCGCCGCTGCGCACCTGCGTCGCCGCCCTGATGTTCTTGGCGCTCATCGCCGACGCGCCGCAGGACAATCCGATGGCGGGCCTCTGGCATTCGCCGCTCTACGGAATCGGCCAGCTCCTCTGCAACAACTGGAGCAATACTTTCGGAATCTCCGCGCTCTCGTTCTCGGGGCTGGACTTCTTCACCGTCCTCCTCCTCGCCCGCGCTGCCTTCGAAGGCGGCGCGGCGCCCACCGCCTCTGCCCTGCGCTCTGCCCTCGCGCGCTTCTTCGCCGCCGTCATCGGCCTGGGCCTGTTGGGCTTCGCCAGCGGCGGCGCGGTCGGCAACGCCTACTGGCAGGTGCGCCAGCTCATCTTCATCCCGGTCTTCGCCTGGCTTCTCACCGCAGCGCTGCGCAGCGACGACCACCTCCTGCTCGGCCGCATCGTCGTCGCGGCGGCGCTGGTCAAGACCTCGGTCGGCCTCTTCTTCCACTTCGCCATCGCGGGGCCGCGCGGGCTGCATCCGCCCTTCCTCACCACGCACTCGGACACGATGCTGTTCTGCCTCGCCATCACCATCGTCTTCGTCCGCTTCCTCGAGCAGCCCGACCTGCGCGGCCTGCGCCGCTGCCTCTGGATCATCCCGCTCGTGCTCTCGGCGGTGTGGCTCAACAACCGGCGCATCGCCTGGGTCGGGCTCTTCGGCGCCTTCCTCGCCGTCTGGCAGCTCAGCCCGTGGAGCCGGGTCAAGCGCAAGCTGGTGCTGGTGGGACTCTTCGCCATCCCCTTCGCATCCCTCTACGTCGCCGCCGGCTGGGGCTCGAGCGCGCCCGCCTTCAAGCCCGTCGCCTCCATCCGCACGCTGGTCGCCACCAAGGACGGCACCCGCGCCTCCGACTCCTCGACGCTCTCGCGGCAGATCGAGAACTTCAACCTGGCGCAGACGATGCGCCGGCATCCGCTCGGCACCGGCCTCGGCACGCCCTATGACGAGGTGGTGAAGGGTCCCGACATCTCGAAGAGCTTTGCCCTCTACCGCTACATCCCGCACAACTCCGTCCTCTGGCTGATGACCGCGGGTGGCCCGCTGGGCTTTTTCCTCCTCTGGTCGCTCTTCGTCGTCGGCATCTACCTCGCCGCCCGCGCGTACCGCAGCGCCACGCTTCCTGTCGAGCGGATGGCCGCGCTCTCGGCGCTCTGCGCGCAGCTGCTCTTCCTGGTGCAGGCCTGGGGCGACATGGGAACGCAGAACTGGTCCACCACCTGGCTCGTCGCCGCGGCGCTGGCGGTCTCGGGTCGGCTGGCGGTGGACACGGGCGCCTGGCCGTCCGTCCACTCGCCGACAGCGACTCCATCTCCGGCCGCCTGCTGATCGAGCGCGAGAGCCCTTGCCTCCCCGGCGATCGGTCCCCAACTTCTCGCGGGGGTTTTCAGATGACGGCTTCGTGGCGGTGGGCGGCGATCGGTCTTTGCATCGGAATCGGCTGCGGCGGTGGCAGCAAGCCGGTCGCGCAGACGCCGGCACCGACGGTGGCAACGCAGGTTCCCGCCTCGGCTCCAGAGCTTCGCTTTGAAGGCCGCTTCGAAGGCGACCCCGCTGCCCCGCACTTCGAGTGGCCGGGCAGCACCGTCTGGCTGCGCTTCGAGGGAACCAGCGTGAAGGTTACGCTGGGCGAGCGGTCGCTGGAGACGGACGACTACGGCCAGGTGGCGCACGACTGGTACGACGTCACCGTGGACGGCAAGGCGCTCGCGGCGCTGCAGGCGGACGAGGGCGTCAAGAGCTACACGCTGGCGCAGGGGCTCGCCAAGGGCGAACACCTCCTGGCGCTGCGGCGGCGCACCGAGGCCTACGTCGGCGAGGGCGAATTGGACGGCTTCGAGCTGGACCCGGGCGCCCGCGTGCTGCCCGCCCCCGCCGCCAACCGCCGCCTCGAGTTCATCGGCGATTCGATCACCGCCGGCTTCGGCGTCGACGGCCCCGACCGCAACTGCCTCTTCTCGGCGCAGACCGAGAACTACTCGCACAGCTATGCGTCGGTGACCGCGCAGGCGCTCGGCGCCGAGCAGATCGCCATCGCTGCCACCGGCGCCGGCGTCTACCGCAACTGGGGCGGGTCGAAGGAGAACACCATCGGCGATCTCTACGGCCGCGTCCTGCCGACGCACTCGACCAGCCAGTGGAACTTCGCTCGCTGGAAGCCCGACGCGGTGGTCATCAACCTCGGCACCAACGACTTCACCGGCGGGGATCCCGGCAGCGCCAACTTCACCGCCGCGTACCGGACGCTGATCGCGCGGGTGCGGCAGAACTATCCCACGGCGCTGATCGTGGTCGCGCTCGGGCCCATGCTCAGCGACCTGTGGCCCGCCGGCGCCCACGCGCTGACCCAGTCGCGCGCCTACCTGACCGCGATGGTGGGCGACCTGAACGCGGCCGGCGACGCGCAGGTGAAGCTGCTCGAGTTCGACAACCAGGACCAGGCGGCGAGCTTCGGGTGCAAGTTCCACCCGAGCGTGCAGACGCAGCAGCAAATGGCGGACAAGCTCTCCGCCTTCCTCCGGACGCAGCTGCATTGGAACTGATTCAGGCGCCGGCGCGGACGAAGCCGTCGCGGGTCTCGAAGGGCATGATGCGCTGCAGGTCCTCCGCGGACAGCCACACCGCCCGGTCGCGCGGCACCGCCTGCAGCAGGGCGGCGATGCGCGCCCGCTCCGGCGCGGAGATGGGCTCATGGCCGGCCTCCGCCGTCTCGCGCTTGACCAGGTTGAACGCCACCGGCGCCGCGGGAGGCAGCACGCGCCGCTTCAGGTCGCCGACGAGCGCCTTCCAGAAGTGCGCCTTGCCGGCGCGGAAGATCTGCACGCTCTGGCTCTGCTGCACCTCGGCCAGCCAGCGCGCCTTGTAGTAGCTGAAGCCGGAGAGCAGGTTGTAGCGCGCAAAGCCGCCCTCGATGCCGCGACGCACGCCCAGGAGCAGCGCGACGGTGCCGGGGCTCAGATCGGCGAGCGATTCGTCGTGGACGATCTGCAGCGCGTAGAGGGTCTTGCCGAAGGCGCCGTTGACCAGGCCCGCCACCGGCACGCCGTCGAGCAGCAGCAGCTCGACCGAGATCCGCATCGGCTGATCGGGCGCGAGCAGCCGGCGCAGGAGCGCGGCCCGCTCCTGGCTGCGGCCCACCGCGGAGCCGGCGCGATCCTTCCAGCTGCGCCGCTCCAGCGTGGCGTAGAGCTCGAGCAGCGCCGGAGTCGCCGCCGGGTCGTCTGAGAAGACGTGCTCCAGCACGCCCTTGCCGAGCAGCTGCCGCACGGCGCGGCTGACATTGTTGCGGTGCTTCTTCGAGCAGGCCCTGTGGAAGGCGGTCAGCGAGCCGAACTGCCCAAGCGGAATGGTGGCGTTCTCCTTGCTCTCGAAGAGGCGCAGCCGGTGGGCCTCGCTCTGGGGAACGCGCAGCAGCGGGCTGTCCGGATATTGCTGGCGCAGCTCCAGCATGCTCCACTCCTGCTCGCGCGAGAGCAGGTGGCGGTAAAGGGCGGCGGCGCAGCGTGCCTCGTCGCCGGGCCGGCAGATCAGCCGCGGCGCGTCCACGTCGCGGGCGGCGAGGAACTCGAGCTTGCGGTGCGGCGCGCCCCAGAAGACCTCCTCGGTCTGCCGCAGCGCCAGGTACCCGACGGGCCGCTCGCCTTCCCACGCGGTCAAAAAGCGCAGCCGGGTCGCGGGCGCCGCGGCCAGCAGGCTCTGGTAGTACGCAAAGGTGGCGAAGGCGTCGGGCGCGCGGCTCAGCACATTGAGGGCGTCGAGGGCGTCGCGGTGCGGCAGGAGATCGTCGAGGCGGGTGGAGCAGCGCACCGACAGCTCCGGTAAGATGGCCGAGACGCCCGATGGCGCCGCGGGATCGACGCGCACCACCGGGACGTGGCGCCGGGTGTTGCGCTCGTCGAGGCGCAGCGCCTTGCCCAGCCGGTACGCCGCGATCCTGGGCGCGGCGGAGAGCGCGCCTTCGTCGGTGCCGAGGGTCACGCGGCGGACCAGCGGGAGGTCGCCCAGCCGCAGCGTCTTGCGCAGGAAGCGGTTGGCGTTGAAAAGGCGCGCGCGGCTCCGGCTCTGGGGCGTGAAGTATTCGCTGGAGAGCGAGACGTTGAGGCTGTCGTGGTTGACCACCCGGTGCGGCGCGTTCTGCGGCCAGGCCGCCAGCTCGCCCGGCTCCAGATCATAGATGACGGCGTTGGCGTCGAACTCGGGCTGCCAGGGAACGTACTCGGTGCGCACGCCCGCGAAGATGTCCTCGAGATCGTGCCGCGAAAGGAACCGCTCGTCGTTGGCCGGATAGAGGTAGATCCGCTTGCGGCCGCGCAGGTGCCACAGCACCGTCGGCGCCGCGTCGGCGTGGTAGTAGACCTGCGCGTTGGGCGAGGAGATGAGCAGCGTCGCCTTGCGCCCGTCGACGCGCAGCCCCGGGATCTTCGCGGACAGCTCGGCAAAGACCTCGTCGAGCAGCTTGCGATAGGCCGGCTCGCAGCTGTCCACCCGGGTGACGTTGAGCCAGAGCCGCCCGCGCTTGACCGCCTCCAACAGTTCCCTGCCCGAGACCCCCTCGTGCGAGGCGGGGCGGCGCTGGTCGGCGCGGGCCGGGTCGTGGCCCATGGTGAGCGCGAAGAGGTTCTGGCGGGGCATGCGGTCGAGCAGGTCCACCAGCGCCGCATCCTCGAAGAGCGGCAGCTCGTGAAGACGATGGGCGGCCTTGAGGGGCGCGCGCCCGAAGAGCGCGACCTCGTGGTCGGCGAGCAAAAGCATGATTCTGAACGGCCTCCCTGCAACTCTGCTGTGCAGATGTAGGGACCGGCCGTCCGGGGCGCAAGACGGCAGCGCCATTCCCGCCGCCGCGAGTTTTCCGGACTGTTGCAGGACCGTCACTTGCGCACGGTATCCACTCTGCCCATGACGAAGCAGCAGGTCCTCATCGTCGAAGACGAACGCGACATCGTCCAGGTGCTCGAGTTCAGCCTCAAGCAGGCCGGCTTCGATCCGGTGGTCGCCTACGACGGCGAGCAGGCCCGCGCACGCATCCAGCAGCGGGTGCCCGACTTCGTGCTGCTCGACATCATGCTGCCCGACGTCCCCGGCACCGAGATCTGCAAGCACCTCAAGACCACGCAGAGGACCGCCCACGTGCCGGTGCTCATGCTCACGGCGCGGGGCGAGGAGATCGACCGCGTGCTCGGCTTCGAGCTGGGCGCCGACGACTTCGTCACCAAGCCCTTCAGCGTTCGCGAGCTGATGCTGCGCATCAAGGCGGTGCTCCGCCGCCGCGCGCCCGAGGAGGGCGAGGCGCTCCGCCGCGAGGTGGGCCCGATCCGCGTCGACATCGAGGCGCACCGCGTGCACGTGGGCACGGACGAGGTGGTGCTCACCGCGCTGGAGTTCAAGCTCCTGCTCGGGCTCATGTCGCGCACCGGCCGCGTCCTCTCCCGCGAGCAGCTGCTCGATCAGGTGTGGGGCCTCTCGCCGGAGACGCAGACCCGCACCGTGGACACGCACATCAAGCGGCTGCGCGAGAAGCTGGGCGCGGCCCGCGACCTGCTCGAGACCGTGCGCGGCTCGGGTTACCGGCTCATCGACCCGGCGGCGCCCTGATGGCCCCCGTGGCTCCCTGAGATCGACTCCGGAACGTCACCCCAACGTCACACAGAGACCCCTAGAAGGAGCCCATGAAAAAGCTCACCCTGATCGCAGGCCTTACCCTGGCCCTGAGCAGCGCGGCCTTCGCCGACAAGCTCCTCATCAACGGAGCGGGCGCGACCTTTCCCTTCCCCATCTATTCGAAATGGTTCAGCGAGTACAACAAGCTGCACCCCGATATCCAAATCAATTACCAATCGATTGGCTCGGGCGGCGGTATCAAGCAGATCACCGAGAAGACCGTCGACTTCGGCGCCAGCGACGCGCCCATGAGCGACGCCGAGCTGACCAAGGCTCCCGGCCTCCTCCACATCCCCACCGTGATGGGCGCCGTCGTGGTGGTCTACAACCTGCCGGCCGTGCCGCAGCTGCGCCTGACGCCCGAGGCCTTGGCGGGCATCTTCCTCGGCAAGATCACCAGCTGGAACGATCCGGCCATCGCCAAGGAGAATCCCAAGGCGAAGCTGCCGGACTCGGCCATCTCGGTGGTGCACCGCTCCGACGGGTCGGGCACGACCTCGGTGTTCACCGACTACCTGGCCAAGGTCTCGCCCGAATGGAAGGCGGGCCCCGGCGCCGGCAAGAGCGTCAACTGGCCGGCGGGCCTGGGCGGCAAGGGCAACGAAGGCGTCACCGGCACCGTCAAGCAGACCGAGGGCGGCCTCGGCTACCTCGAATTGGCCTATGCCAACCAGAACAAGCTTCCCATGGTGGAGCTCAAGAACCACGACGGCCAGTGGGTGAAGCCGTCGCTCGAGTCGGTGTCGGCGGCAGCCGCCAAGGCCGAGATCCCCGCCGACTACCGCGTCTCCATCACCGACGCGCCGGGCAAGGACGCCTATCCGATCTCGGGCTTCACCTGGCTGCTCGTCTACCAGGAGCAGGCCGACGCGCAGAAGGGCGAGGCCATGGCGCGCTTCCTCTGGTGGGCGGAGCATGACGGGCAGAAGCAGGCGGCCGCGCTCGACTACGCGCCCCTGCCGCACGCGCTGCTCAAGAAGGTGGAGAAGACGCTCGAGACCATCACGGTGCAAGGGAAGGCAGTGCTTGCAGCGCGCAAGTGACAGCGCGGTTCACCCCGCGGCGCGCGTCAACCTTCCCGACCGCGCCTGGGCCGTGGTGCTCACGGTCCTGGGCGCGGCGGTGCTGGTGGTCGCCGCCGTCATCGTCGCCGAGCTGCTGCGCGTGGGCGGACCCTCGCTGGCGCAGACCGGCCTGTGGTCCTTCGTCAAGAACTCCGTCTGGGACGTGACCCGCGACGTCTACGGCGCCTTGCCCTTCATCTACGGCACGCTGGTGACGAGCGGCGTGGCGCTCCTCCTGGCGCTGCCGGTCTCGGTGGGGCTCGCGCTCTTCCTCACCGAGATGGCGCCGCCGCGCGTGCGCTCCATCGTCTCCTTTCCCATTTCGCTCCTCGCCGGAATTCCCAGCGTCGTCTATGGGCTGTGGGGATTGTTCGTGCTGGTGCCCCTGCTGCGCCGGCCGGTCGAGCCGCTCCTTGCGCGCACGCACCTGCCCATCTTCACCGGCGCGCCCATCGGACTTGGCTATCTCGCCGCCGGCATCGTGCTGGCGATCATGATCCTCCCGACCATTACCTCCATTGCCATCGAGGTCCTGCGCACGGTGCCGGGCTCGCTGCGCGAAGCCGCGCTGGCCCTGGGCGCCACGCGCTGGGAGGCCATCCGCACCGCCGTCCTTCCCTATGCGCGCACCGGCATCATCGGCGCCACCATGCTGGGCCTCGGCCGCGCACTGGGGGAGACCATGGCGGTGACCATGGTGATTGGAAATTCGCCGACCATCCGCGCCTCGCTCTTCGCTCCGGGCTATACGCTGCCGGCGGTCATCGCCAACGAGTTCGCCGAGGCCAGCGGCGCGCAGCAGACGGGCGCCCTGGCCGCGCTGGGCCTGCTCCTCTTTGCGGTGACGGTGCTGCTCAACATCGCGGCGCGGCTGCTGGTGCGGGCGGTGCGGCGCGGGCCGGCGCGGGTCGCCGCATGAAGTCGCTCGGGCTCCGGCGCGGCGTCAACTGGGCCATGACGGCGCTCTGCGCGCTGGCGCTGCTGGTCGCGCTGGTTCCGCTGGCCTCGCTGCTGTGGCTGGTGATCTCGCGCGGCCTCGCCGGCCTCTCCTGGGACTTCTTCACCAGCACGCCCGCGCCGGTGGGCGAGTCGGGCGGCGGAGTCGCCAATGCCATCGCCGGCACGCTCTACATCGTCGGGATCGCCTGCCTGATCGGCGTGCCCCTGGGCGTCGGCGCCGGCGTCTACCTGGCCGAGCGCGGCGACGGCCCTTTGGGGGGCGCCATCCGCTTCACCGCGGAGGTGCTCTCGGGAGTGCCCTCCATCATCATCGGCATCGTCGCCTACGCGCTGGTGGTGCTGCCGATGCGGCGCTTCTCGGCGCTGGCCGGCGGCGTGGCCCTGGCGGTCCTGATGGTGCCGACGCTGGCGCGCAGCACGGAAGAGCTGGTTCGGCTGGTGCCGCGATCATTGCGCGAGGCCTCGCTCGCGCTGGGAGTATCCGAATGGCGGACGTCACTGAGCGTGGTGCTGCGGACGGCGCTGGGCGGGATCCTGACGGCGATCCTGCTCGCGGTGGCGCGGGCGGCGGGGGAGACGGCGCCGCTGCTCTTTACCGCCCTGAACAACCAGTACTGGAACCTCCGCGCCGACCAGCCCACCGCGTCGCTCACCGTCCAGATCTACAACTACGCGGTCAGCCCGTACCAGGACTGGCACGACAAGGCCTGGAGCGCGGCGCTGGTGCTGCTGCTCCTGGTGGGGACGCTCTCCTTGGCGGCGCGCCTGCTCGCGCGGAACCGCTTTCGATGAACGAGACCAAGATCGAGGTGCAGAAGCTCAACGCCTGGTTCAAGACCACCCACGCGCTGAAAGACGTCTCCCTCACCGTGCCGAAGAACACGGTGCTCGCCATCATCGGGCCGAGCGGCTGCGGCAAGAGCACCTTTGTCCGCTGCCTCAACCGGATGCACGAGCTGGTCCCGGGCGCGCGCCAGTCGGGGAAGGTCCTGGTGGACGGGCAGGACCTGCACGCCCGCCGCGTCGATCCGGTGGACCTGCGCCGCCGCGTGGGAATGGTCTTCCAGCGGCCCAATCCGTTTCCCACCATGTCGATCTTCGATAACGTGGTGGCGGGGCTGCGGCTGAACGGCATCCGCGGCAACTACGACGAGCAGGTGGAGAAGAGCCTGCGGCAGGCGGCCCTCTGGGACGAGGTCAAGGATCGCCTGCAGCACAGCGCGCTCTCGCTCTCGGGTGGACAGCAGCAGCGGCTCTGCATTGCGCGGTCCCTGGCCATCGAGCCGGAGGTGCTCTTGATGGACGAGCCGGCGAGCGCTCTCGACCCCATCGCCACCGCCAAGATCGAAGAGCTGATCCATGATCTGCGCGCGACGTTGACCATCGTCATCGTCACGCACAACATGCAGCAGGCGGCGCGGGTCTCGGATGCGACGGCGTTCTTCTACCTGGGAGAGCTGGTGGAGCACGGGCCCACCGAGGAGATCTTCACCAATCCGCGGGAGCCGCGGACCGAGGACTACGTGACGGGAAAGTTCGGATGAAGGCGCATACCGACAAGACCTACGACGTGCAGCTGGACGATCTGCGCAACAAGCTGCTCAGCCTGGGCGGCAAGGTGGAGACCGAGATCGCCACCTGCATGCGGTCGCTGGCCGAGCGCGATTCGGTGCTGGCCGAGCAGGTGATCGCCCAGGACCGCGAAGTGAACCGGATGGAGGTCGAGATCGACGAGGCCTGCCGGCGCCTGCTGGTGCTGCGCCAGCCCGCCGCCAGCGACCTGCGCTTCATTACCACCGCGCTGAAGATCGTGGTGGACCTGGAGCGCATCGGCGACCTGGCGGTCAATGTCGCCGAGCGCGCCATCGACCTGAACCAAAGCCCGCCGCTGCGCCCGATGCACGACCTGACCAAGCTGGCCGAGCTGTGCCAGAAGCAGGTGCGGGCGGCGCTGGACGCCTTCGTCGACGGCGACGTGGCCAAGGCCGAGGCGGTCATCAAGGACGACGACCTGCTCGATTCCGTCTATCACAACCTCTTCAGTGAACTATTGGCATTGATGATGGAGGACCCGCGCAACATCCGGCGGGCCAACAGCCTGCTCTTCGTCGCCAAGCATCTGGAGCGGCTGGGGGACCACGCGACCAACGTGGCGGAGATGGTCATCTACATGGTCCGCGGGACCGACGTCCGGCACCCAGGCAGCCGAAACTCCAAGAGCGTCCCGCCCTGAACAAGGCGAGGTCTCTGCGGCCCCCCTCCGAAAAAAATTATTTTTTTTCGCCTCGCGGGGGAATGTCAGACCCGGTTGGTAGGGTGCGGGCATGACTGAAGAGACTGTCAGCGCGTCGCATTTCAGGGTGCATTTCAAGGACATCGCCAACGCCGTCGCGCGCGGAGAGCACGCGTGCACGGTGGAGCGGCATGGGCTTCCGATGGTGGTGGTGGTCAGCCTCGAAGACGCGGAGTTCCTCCGGCAGCACAGGTGGGGAAAGGCTGCGGCTCTTCCGGAGCAGCCTGGGGCGGAGCAGCCTCGGGCCGACCGGATCGCGCTGAACCACCCGGATACGATGCCCCTCGAGTTGCTCGAGGAGGCCTACGGACTGACCGAGGGCAGTACCGACTTCGAGATCCAGGCCTGGCGGTTCAAGGCGTACTACTCAATCAGGGGCCGGACCGGGAAGTGGCCGGCGAAGCCATTTGGTCGCGGTCCTTCAGGCTGATCAGCTCGCCACCGCGGCGGCGACTGTGACGGACTCGCCACCGTGGCGGTGCGAAGAATTCACCAGCCCGCGACGGGATCTCCACGCGCGTCGGCGAGGATCTCCGCAGCCAAGGAGGGCTGCATGGTTCGCCAGGTGCTCGCGTTCGACGAAGCCATCCTGCTCGGGATGCGCCGCTGGCGACCCGCAGCGATGACCAGCCTCATGAAGATCTTCACCCGCCTGGGCGACGCGGCCAGCTGGGTCTTCACCGCGCTGGTCCTGATCGGCGCCGGCGGGTCCGCCTCGCGCACCGGGCTGAAGCTCGGCGCCGCCGCGGCGCTGGCCGCGCTGATCTCGCAGGTGCTCAAGCGCATGTGGCGCCGGGCGCGGCCAACCTCGGGCATCGTCGGCTTCACCGCGCTGGCGGAAAATCCCGACGCCTTCTCCTTTCCCTCCGGCCACTCCGCCGCGGCCTTCGCGGTGGCCATGGCCCTGGCGGGAGTGGTCCCCGGCGGCCCGGCCTTCGTCGCGCTGGCCTTCGCGGTCGGGCTCTCCCGCGTCTATCTGGGCGCCCACTATCCGCTCGACGTCGCCGCGGGCGCCTGCATCGGGCTCCTCTGCGGGGGCGCCACCCGGATGCTGCTGTGAGGGTGCTGCTGCTCCTCGCCGGCACGGGCCTGTTGCTCGCCGCGGTGCAGGCGGTGGCGCTGCGCGTGCATCTGAACTGGCGCCAGCCCAAGCCGCGGGCGACTCCCTTCATCTCCATCCTCAAGCCGCTCTGCGGCGTGGACGACGCCCTCTTCGCAAACCTGCGCTCCTTTGCCCGCCTCGATTACCCGCTCTATGAAATCCTATTGGGCGTCAAGGAAATCCGCGACCCCGCCTATGCCCTGGCGATGCGCACCGCGCAGCGCTGGCCCGGCCTGGTCCGCGTCGTCTTGCAGCGGGGCGCGCCGGGCTTCAATCCCAAGGTCAATCAATTGATTACCCTCGCCGCCGTGGCGCACGGCGAGGTCATGGTGGTCAGCGATTCCAACATCCGCGTCGGGCGCGATTACCTGCGCGGCATCGCCGCCGCCTTCGACGATCCGCAGACCGGCCTCGTCACCCATCCGGTGGCCGGCATCGGCGAGCGCGACCTGGGCGCGCTCTTCGACAACCTCACGCTCTGCGGCTCGGTGGCCGCCGGCATCGTCAGCGCCAGGCGGGTGGCGGGCCAGGACCTGGTGGTCGGCAAGTCGATGGCCTTGCGCCGCTGCGACCTGCGCGCCATGGGCGGCTTCGAGCGCCTCAAGGACGTGCTCGCCGAGGACTTCCTCTGCGGGCGCATCGTCGTCGACGAACTGGGGAAGAAGGTCGCGCTCCTGCAGCAGCCCGTCTTCAACGTCTGCCGCAGGCAGTGCACCGCGGCCTTCTTCGCGCGCTACCTGCGCTGGAGCGTGATGCAGCGCAAGGCGGTGGGCAACGCGGCCTATGCGGCGCAGATCCTCCTCAACCCGGTGGCGCTGGCTGCCGCGGCGGCGCTGGTCTCGCCGGGCCGGACCACCATCTCTGCCTTCTGCGTCGCGGCGGCGGTCCGCGCCTGCCTGCACCAGTCGTCGGCGCGCGCCCTGCGCGGACGCGGCTTCTCTTCCTTCATCCTGCTGGCGCCGCTCGCCGATCTCCTCCTCGCCTGCGCCTGGGCCTGCGGACTCTTCCGCAGCGAGATCACCTGGCGCGGCAACCGCCTCGCGGTGCGCGAAGGCACGCGGCTCGAGGCGGTGTCCCGGCCGGACTTCGCTGCGCCCGAACCGCGCGCGGCAGCCTGAGCCGCCGCTACGGTTCGAAGAGGAGGAGCCGCACTTCGAGCGCGCCGTTCATCAGCGCCACCTCGCGCCGCGGGCGCAGCCCCAGCGCATCGCCGGGCGCCGCGGCCGGAACCAGCAGCGCCGCGCGCCACTTCTGGAACCGCTCGCGCAGCGTGCGGCCCATCTCCTGGTAGAGCGCCGCAAACTGCCCGCGGCCAATGCGCTCTCCATAAGGAAGGTTCGCCACCACCAGGCCCTGCGGCGCCGGCGGCTGCACGTCGTAGAGCGAGGCCACCTGGAAGGAGATGTGCTTCTCGACCCGCGCCCGCAGCGCTGTCTTCCGCGCCAAGTCCACGAACTCCGGCTTGACGTCCGAGGCAAAGAGGGGCGCCAAGGGAGCCGGAAGCCTGGCTGCCCGCGCCTGTTCGGAGACGCGGCGCCAGAGGGCGCGGTCGAAGCCCGCCTGGTGCTCGAAGCCGAAGTCGTCCTTGCCGCGGTGGATGAGCGGCGCCTTGTGGAGGGCGAGATAGGCGCCTTCGATGACCAGCGTCCCCGAGCCGCACATCGGGTCGAGGAGCGCCTCGCTTCCGTCGTAGCCCGCGAGCAGCAGCACCGACGCCGCCAGCGTCTCCTTGAGCACCGCGGGGTGGCCGGGGAGCCGCCAGCCGCGCTTATGCAGGGCGCGCCCCGCAGTGTCTAGTCCAAGCGTACAGACGCCGCCGCGCAGGTGGGCGACCAGCGTCACCGCGCCGTCCGCCTCGCCGTCGCAGCGTGGCGCCGGCAGCCCTGCGGCGGCGAAGCTGCGCGCGATGGCCGAGGCGACCGCGCCCCGCACCGCCGGCTCTCCCAGCGACTTCGCCTCCGCGTCGGTGAGGATGGGCGAGACGGCAAAGGGAACTCGCGCCAGAAGCCAGGCGCTCCACGGAATCGCCGCGGCGGCGGCCTCCAGCGCGGCGGCGGACCCTGCCGGCAGATCGGCGACGATGCGCTGGATGCGGCTCGCGGTGCGCAGCCAGAGGTGCGCGCGATATCCCAGCTCCAGCGGCGCCTCGAAGGCCGCGCCGCGATAGATGGCCCGCGGCTCGCGCACGCCCAGCGCCAGGAGCTCGTCGACGAGCACGCCTTTGGTGTCGTCGGGGCAGGTGGCGATCCAGCGGACGGGCGCGGCGCTGCTCATGGCAACGCGAGACTAGAACGCATCTCATAACCGCGTCGAGGGGATCGACGGCAGATCCAGTTTGTGATCTACCGTTGCGATGGACCTCACGGACGAGCAGTGGGAAGTTGTTCGGCCGTTCTTGCCCGGACCAGAGAAGTTGCGGACGGGC
>JANXXR010000613.1 GCA_025350525.1 Deltaproteobacteria bacterium | reverse complement strand
GCCAGAGCCGCATTCTGACCATCGCCCGCATCACCGCTTCGCGCGACGGCCCGCTCGCTGTCGCCGGCGCTCAGCCCTGGAGCACGCCGATCTGGCGGAGCAGCCCGGCTTCGTCGAAGATGCCGCGCAACTCAGCGACCTTGCCGTCCACGAGGCGCATCAGGATGTTGGCGACAATGCTGACCGATCGTCCGGACGGCGGGATGCCCATGAACGAACCGGTGTGTGTGCCGTTGAGCACGAACCGCACGGCGACCTGTCGCTGACCACGTAGAAGCGTAGAAATCTGGACCGGCGGTCGTCGGGTTGTTCCGTTCCGGTCTCCTGAACAAGAAAAAGATGATGGCGGTGGGCGATCGTGCGAAACCGCGTCGGCGCGGTTTTGCAAGGAGCGGTGGGCGCGTCTGCGCGTCCATAGGTCCGTCAGCGTCCACGGCCTCTGCGGGCTTGGGCGTAGACGGGCGGTCGCGTACGCTGACGTCCGTGGCAGCCGAGGTGAGGGTCTGGAGCTTCAACCTCCAGACCCTCGATGACCGCCTCGATGCTCCGACGGACCGAGCCAGTCGCCGCTGTTTGTGCCACGGGTGTGACGTGCGTGTCCAGTTGGAGTGTGTCGCCGCTCCGACGTCGTGGACACGCCGCTTCGGCAGAAAACGTGTCGGCAGTGCAGCCGCCTCTTCGCGATCTGCGCCGCGTGCGATCGCGGCCACGCGTATTGCTCGTCGGCGTGTCGCACGGCGGCCCGGCACCGATCGGTCTGCGCCGCCCGCCGTCGCCATCAGTCCAGTCCTGAAGGGCGCCTCGATCATCGCGATCATCAACGCGCGTATCGCGCGCGCGTGAGGGATCAGACTTCCCCCGCCCCGGTGTCGCCCGACACACTGGCGACCGACACGTCGACGGACCGATTGCCGACCGCGCCCCTGGTGGGCGCGCTGCGCTGTATGGTCTGTGGCCGCGAAAGCGCGTGGCTCCTTCCACCGCCCTGGCCGGTCCGTCGCGTGTCCCCAGAGGGAGCCCATGATCACACCCGAGCAACACGCCGAGATCCGCCGACTCTATTTCGGCGAGCATTGGAAAGTCGGCACCATCGTCACGCACCTCGGCGTGCACCCTGACACCGTGCGGGCCGCGGTCGCGCTCGATACCCGCGTCGTCCGTCGGGGCGCCTATCGCCGCTCGATCCTCGACCCGTATCTGCCGTTCATTCGCGACACGCTGGCGCAATATCCGCGGTTGCGCGCCACCCGGCTCTACGCCATGCTGCGGCCGCGCGGCTATGCGGGATCGGCGAATCAGCTGCGTCGCGTGGTCCGTGGGCTCCGGCCCCACGTCACCGTCGCGCTCTACCGCCGCCTCGTCGTCCTGCCCGCCGAAGAGGCGCAAGTCGATTGGGGGGCGTTCGGGTCGATCCGGATCGGGCACGGCACGCGCGCGCTGTCTGGCTTCGTGATGGTCCTGTCGTACTCGCGCGCGCTCTTCGCGCACTTCACGCTGGACCAGACCCTCGAGAGTTTCCTGCGCGGCCATGTCGAGGCGTTTGCCGCCTTCACGGGATCGGCCAGGACCTTGGTGTACGACAATTTGAAAAGTGCCGTGCTCGAACGCCAGGGCACCGCCATTCGCTTTCACCCGCGCCTGCTCGACCTCGCGGGGCATTATCATTTTTCGGTCCGGCCCTGTACGCCCGCGCGCGGCAATCAAAAGGGGAAAGTCGAACGTCAGATCCGCTACCTCCGCGATGCGTTCTTCGCCGCGCGGACCTTTCGCGACGTCGACGATCTCAACACGCAGTTTCAGCACTGGCGGGACGACATCGCCCATCAGCGTCCGCATCCCGAGCAGCGCGACCAGACGGTCGCGCAGGTCTTGGCCCAGGAGCAGGCCCGGCTGCTGCCGTTGCCCGCGCATCCCTTCGAGACCGACGTGCTGCGGCCCGTCGTGTCCGGCAAACTGGCGTACGTCCGGTTCGATCGCAACAGCTACTCGATTCCCCACACCCACGTCCGTCGGCCACTCACGCTGCTCGCCAGCGCCACCACCGTGCGGATCGTGGAGGGCGCCGACGCGATCGCCCGGCACACGCGCAGCTACGACAGCGGGATCACCATCGAGGACCCGGCGCATCTCGAGGGGCTGCTCACCGCCACGCAGCAGGCGAATGCGTCGAGCACCCGCGATCGTTTACGCCTCGCCGTCCCGATCACCGCGACGCTCTTCGCCCGCCTCGCGGCGCGCGGCGATGCGCTGCGGCCCCACCTGATTCAGCTCCACGCGCTCCTCGACGACTACGGGCCGGCGGAACTCGCGACCGCGGTCGCCCTGGCCCTGACGCGTGATGCGCTGGGCGCAGGATCCATCGCCCACATTCTTGAAACCCGCCGTCGCCACCGCGGGCAGGCGCCGCCCGTGCCGATGATCCTGCCCGACCGCCCGGGTGTCCGCGACCTCACGATCACCCCGCATACCTTGGAGTCCTACGATGCCCTCAGTCGACCCGACCCTGACGACGACCCTCACCGCTCATCTGCGCCGCCTCGGCCTCGCGGATACCGCGAGCGGCCTCGACGATCTGATCGCGCGCGCCACGCGCGCCCGGTGGAGCCCGACCATCCTGCTCGATACCCTGGTGCACGCTGAACTCGAGGCCCGCGCCCGCCGACGCCTCGAGCGCCAACTGCAGGCGGCGCGGCTCGGGCGGTTCAAACCGCTCGCGGATTTCGACTGGGCCTGGCCCAAGCATCTAGACCGGGCGACCGTCGACCGGGTCTTCTCCCTCGACTTCATCGCCCAGGGGGAAAACGTCGTCCTGGTCGCCGCGCAAGGACTCGGCAAAACCATGCTGACGAAAAATCTGCTGCACCAGGCGGTCCTCGCCGGCCACTCCGCCCTCTTTATCACCGCCTCGGACCTGCTGCTCGATCTGAATGGGCAGGACACCTCACGGGCACTCGAACGGCGGCTGCGCACCTACGCACGTCCGCAGATCCTCGCGATCGATGAGGTCGGCTATTTGTCCTATGACGCCCACGCGGCCGACCTCCTGTTTCAAGTCATTAGTCGCCGCTACGAACAGCGCGCGATTGTCATTACGACCAATTTGCTCTTCAAACAGTGGGACACCGTCTTTCCCAACGCGTCCTGTGCCGTCGCGCTGATCGATCGGCTCACGCACCACGCCGAGATCATTCCGATCGAGGGCGAGAGCTATCGCAAGCGCGACGCCGACCTCACCCAGAAGAAGCGGCGGGCCACTCCGTGACCGGGACCACCACGCCCGCGCTCGATCACGCGTCCAGATTTCTACGTTTCTTCAAGGTCGGCGACAGTAGCCCAGGCTCCCGCCCACGTTCTGCATGGACAGGGCGGCGCGCAACTCATGCAGCACCCACGTTTCGAGCAGAAATCCGCGCTCCACCGGGTCGAGCGGCTCACGCAGGCGGCCGGCTAACGCCCGGGCGACACCCGGATCGAACAGGTAGAACTTCGGGCTGGCCACTTCCTTGACCTTGGCGCGGCGTCGCCACGCCGGCAGCCAATAGCCGACGAGCG
>JANXXR010000608.1 GCA_025350525.1 Deltaproteobacteria bacterium | reverse complement strand
TGCGCACGTCGCGCAGGATGGCCGCCTTGGTCAGCTTCAAGGTGTCGTGGGCGTATTTGGCCATCACGTAGCCCTGGAAGGGGTCGATGAAGCAGGCGCGGAAAATGTAGTCGCCGATGGCGGTGACCTTCTCGTTGGTGGACGACGGCGAGACCATGGGCACCTTGGCGGCCTGCGCCTTGGGCGCCATGAAGAGCGAGCGGGTGGAGGCCACTTCTCCGAGCAGCGCGGTGACGTGCTCGCTGGCGATGAGCCGGGTGGCCGCGGTGGCCGCCTCCTCCGGCTTGCCCTCGTCGTCGAGGGCGATGATCTGGATCTGGCGGTCCTTGATGCCGCCCGCGCCGTTGGTCTCGGTGACGGCC
Source organism: Deltaproteobacteria bacterium (assembly GCA_025350525.1). Lineage (GTDB taxonomy): Bacteria > Myxococcota > Myxococcia > Myxococcales > 40CM-4-68-19 > 40CM-4-68-19. The sequence goes on along the minus strand of JANXXR010000608.1, from coordinate 2,036 downwards.
AGCTGGATGCCGCGGTCGCTGGAGGTCCCGAAGGTCGCCTCGGTGCCGGTCATGGAGCCGACCTCGCCCACCACGATGGGGCCCTTGGCGTCCTTGCCCACCAGGCCGCTTCCCCCCTGCTCCTTCTTGCAGCCAACAACGAGCAGGATCGACGCGCAGAAGAGAAGTGTGCGGCGCATGGGAGATCTCCGACGGTAGATAGGGAAAGCGAGGCCTGCTGTTAGCATTGGCCGGGAAGGCGATCAATCTTCTCCTGCCGTGGAGTGACCTCGATGAAGCGGATCATCCTCGGCGAGAACCTCGAGGTGCTGGCGGCGCTGCCGGCCGGCTTCGCGCGGCTCGCGTACATCGATCCGCCCTTCAACACCGGCAAGGTGCAGCGCCGGCGGCAGCTCTCCTATGCCGACCAGTTCGAGGACTTCGAGCGCTTTCTCCTGCTGCGGGTGGAGAAGTCCCTGCGCTGCCTGACCCGCGACGCCTCGCTCTTCGTCCACCTCGACAGCCGCGAGGTCCACTACGTCAAGGTCGCCCTCGACCGGCTGCTCGGCCGCGACAAGTTCATGAACGAGATCATCTGGGCCTACGACTACGGCGGCCGCCCCAGGACGCGCTGGCCGGCCAAGCACGACACCATCCTCTGGTACGCCCTCGACCCTTTGCGCTACGTCTTCAACTTCGACGCCATGGACCGCATCCCTTATCTCGCGCCGGGCCTGGTCGGTCCGGCCAAGGCGGCGCGGGGCAAGACGCCCACCGACGTCTGGTGGCACACCATCGTCCCCACCAACAGCCGCGAGAAGACCGGCTACCCGACCCAGAAGCCGCTCGGCGTCCTGAGCCGCATCGTCCGCATCCATTCGCAGCCGGGCGACGTGGTCCTCGACTACTTCGCCGGCAGCGGCACCACCGGCGTGGCGGCGGCGCGGCACGGGCGCGGCTTCGTGCTGGTGGACCAGAACCCGGAGGCGGTGCGCATCGCCGCGCGGAGGCTGGCGGAGTTCAATCCCGCGCTTGAATGAAGGCGGCCCGGGCCCTATGCTCGCCGACCCGTGCCTGCTCCGCGCATTCTCGTCGTCGACGACAACCCCGAGCTCCTGACGCTGCTCTCCTCCTCGTTCGAGGAGGCGGGCTACCAGGTGCTGACGGCGGCCCGCGGCCGGACCGCGCTCGACCTGGCGCGCAAGGAGCGCCCCGACCTCTGCGTGCTGGACGTGCTCCTGCCCGACCTGATGGGCTTCGACGTCGCCGAGGCGCTCAAGAAGCTGCGCATCCCCTTCATCTTCATGTCGGGCGTGCACAAGGGCGGCAAGGCCTCCGCCAACGCGCTCGGCAAGTACGGCGCGCTGGCGTACTTCGAGAAGCCCTTCGACCGGGTGGCGCTGCTGGAGGCGGTGTCGAGGACGGTGCCGCTGCCGCCGCCCCCGCAGGCCAGGCAGGCCTGGGACGTCGAGTCGGGCCCGGGCGTGGCCGAGGCCGCCGAGGCGATGCAGCTCACCGGCCGCATCGATCTGGTGGGCGAGCTGCCGCTCTCGGGCACTTCGCCCCTGCAGCTCAAGTCGATGGACAAGGATCAGGCGGCGCGGCTCGACGACGCCCGGAGCAAGCCGCCGGGCAAGCCCAGGGACTCGCGGTCGCCGATGCCGCCGCCCCGGATGCAGCCGGTGATCAAGTCGGCGGCGGTGATCACCGGACCCATCGCGCAGTCGCCGAGCGAGCCGCCGCCGGCGCCCGGCGCGCTGCAGCAGCTTCCACAGGGAAAGGACGGCGTCCGCAGGGGCGAGATCAAGGACAACCTCGCGCAGCTACTCGCCGCCTTCTACACCACCAAGGAGACCGGCGAGCTGGGCCTGATGAAGGGCCAGGTGAAGAAGATCATCTACTTCGAGGGCGGGATGCCCGTCTTCGCGCTCTCGAACCTGGTGGCCGACCGGCTGGGGCAGTTCCTGGTGCGGGCCGGCAAGATCGACGAGGAAACGCTCAAGCACGCCGCCGACGAGGCGAGCACCACCAAGCAGCGCACCGGCGACGTGCTCATC
>JANXXR010000581.1 GCA_025350525.1 Deltaproteobacteria bacterium | reverse complement strand
GTCAGGGAGTCATCGACGAGGATACCGAGGCGGCGCCGCAGGATCCGTATGCCCTAAGTAAATTCGCGGCTGAGCAAATCTTGCTTGAGGCTGCCGCCTCGGGAGGCCCGGCAGCGACCATCTTGCGACTCGCGCCAGTGTACGGCCGGGGCGATAAGGGCAACGTTCGGCGCGTCATCACCGCCGTGGCACGCAACCGATTTCTCCTGCCTGGGGATGGGAGCACGCGGAAAAGTCTTGTACACGTCTCGACCGTGTGTGACGTCGTGCAGGCCGCCATCGCGCAGCAACGTGATGGCCTTTTTGTGGTGGCCGATCACGAAGCCCCCAGCATGCGCGAACTAGCGGACGCCGCGGCAGACGCGCTCGGCAAGCGCAGGCCGCACTCTTTGCCGGCGCCGGTGCTGATGGCGACCGCCCTTCCGATCGAGGTGCTTTTCGCCATGCTGGGTCGTGTTCCGCCAGTGAGCCGGGACTTAATTCGCAAGTCACTGCTGCCTAGCATCTGCTCTCCCCGCAAGGTCGAGGCGCGCCTGGGCCTAGCGTGCCATGTCGACCTGAAGGCGTCCGTGCGCGACGAAGTGGAGTGGCTGCGTGAGCTATCACTTCTCTGAACTATCAATCGCACGCTGCTCGAGACGAAGGACCCATCCCCAGACGAGATGGAACTCGCACTATCAAACGGAAAGAGCTCAGCACCGGGACGAAGGAGACGCGGCCAAGACGCAGAACCTCGCGTTGGAAGCTTCCACATCTCCGAGCCGTACGGGAAGCCGCGTTCGGCGTTTGAGTACTCGCTCAGTCTCATCGAGCGCGGGATAGACGACTTCGTGCGTGCCTTCTGGACGGCTAAATGAACATGCGAATTGCGCTCGTGGGGGGCTTGGCCGCCGTCTTCTGCTCCGGGTGTTTTCTCTCTCCAGGCATGAAGATGGACGAGGATGCGCTGCACGAGCGCGGCAAGGGCAACAAGGACGAAGCGAAGTTCCGCGTCGTGCTCATTACGCCGCAGGTGCTCCTCGAGCAGGCGCGCAAGACGGCAGACGCGGAGAAGGCCGCCCATGGCCAGGGCGAGGCGCCGGCGGCCCCGGCGGGCTACGAATACCGCGTCTCTCCACACGACGTGCTTTCGGTCATCGTCTGGGAGCATCCGGAGCTGACGATTCCAGCGGGCGAGTTCCGCTCGGCCGAGACGACCGGCTATCCCGTTTCGGCCGACGGAAACATCTTCTTCCCCAACGTGGGGGTGCTGCACGTCGCCGGCAAGACGCCCGATGAGGTCCGGCGCGATCTGACGGCGAAGCTCGCGTTGGTCGTCCGCGAGCCGCAGCTTCAGGTGCTCACCGCGTCGTATCGCGGAAAGCGGGCAATGGTGGCGGGAGAGGTCCTGCAGCCGTCGGCCGTGCACATCACCGATGTGCCGCTGCGCGTGCAAGATGCCATCGCGTTCGCCAAGGGCTTTACCGCTGACGCGGATCCCGCGAGCGTAACGCTGACTCGCGAGGGCGTTGCCCATCACTTCGATCTGTCGGCGCTGTACGAGCGCGGCGACATCTCCCAGAACTGGGTCCTCCAGGACGGAGACATCGTCCACGTCGCCGACCGCAGCCGCAATCGCATCTTCGTCATCGGTGAAGTAAGGAAGCCCGCGACTCGCTACATGCCAAAGGGGCGGCTGACGCTGGCCGATGCCATCGCCGATCTTACTGAGATGGATCTGGTGTACGCGAATCCCGGGCAGATCTTCGTCTTCCGCCGCCAATATGATGCGCCCGACGCCTACGTGCGCCAGAACGTCGAGCGCAAGTCGGAGGAGGCCGAGCAGACGCTGCAATTCATCACCTCGCAGATGCCCGAGCTGAAGGCGCGACTCGACAAGTCCGAAGAGGCGCTGAATGTCTATCGCTCGAAGCACGGCACCATCGATCTGCCGCTCGAAAGTAAGGCAGCTATCGAGGGGTCCGTGACGCTGGAGAAGACCGCCACCGAGCTGCAGCTGCAGCGC
>JANXXR010000576.1 GCA_025350525.1 Deltaproteobacteria bacterium | reverse complement strand
TCCGGGCGGCACGGGCGCCAACTCGGCCGCGGACCTCGGCACCATCCCGCAGGCCGCCATCGAGCGCATCGAAGTGCTGAAGGACGGTGCCTCGGCCATCTATGGCTCCGACGCCATCGCCGGCGTCGTCAACGTCATCCTGCGCAAGCGCTTCAACGGCACCGAAGTCGGCGGCTACGCCGGCACCTCGGGCCACAACGACGGGACGACTTATGACGTCCACGCGTTGACCGGCACCGCCGGCGACAAGGGCAGCGCGCTCTTCTCGGTGGGCTACCAGGAGCAGCGGGCGGCCTACGCGGGCAGCCGCGAGTTCTCGGCCAGCACCTACAACTACGACTTCGACCAGGGCTGCTTCCCGGACGCGACCACCGGCAACTGCGGTCCGAAGGTCAACGCCAACACCGGCAACTCGACCACCTTCCCGACGGGGCGCTTCTCGATCCCCGGGTCGGCCTGCGCCAACGCCGCTCTGCGCGCCACGCACCCGGCGCTCGACAGCGTCTGCGTGCAGTCCGGCAACAAGGGCGGACGCTTCAAGCAGGACCCCGGCACGCCCGGTGGCACCGAGGCCTACGTCCCGTATGCCGGCGAACTCTACAACACCAACCCGACCAACTACCTGATCACGCCGAGCCGCCGCGTGCAGCTCTTCACCACCGGCGACGTGAACCTGGGCAGCGAGGCGCGCGCCTTCTTCGAGGCGTCGTACGTCAACCGCTCCTCGTCGCAGAACCTGGCGCCGATGCCGCTCGTCAACACCACCATCCCGACGGCGCCGGTGACCATCAGCCAGTACTCGATCTACAACCCGTTCGGGGTCAACCTCACCTCGTGGCGCAAGCGCACGGTCGAGTTCGGCGAGCGGCTCTACCGCCAGGACCTCGACACCTTCCGCGTGGTGGCCGGCCTCGACGGCTCCCTCGGTGAGTGGGCCGGTCCTGTCTCGGGCTGGGCGTGGGACCTGGACTACAACCACGGCCGCACCGCCGGCAGCAATTTGCAGACCGGACAGCTGCGCATGCCCAACGTGGCCAACGCGGTCGGACCCAGCACCGTCGTCAACGGCACGCCCGTCTGCCTGCGCCAGCCGTACGATCCGGCCGGCTTGGTCCCGGGCTCGTCGAAGACGCCGAACATCATCGCCGGCTGCATCCCGTTCGACGTCCTCCACGGCGTCAACCCGGCCGTGAACAACGCCGCCAAGAACTACGTCTCGTACGACGGGACGGACTTCGGCACCAACCAGCAGGACATCTTCTCGGTGAACGTGAGCGGCGAGTTGTTCAAGATTGCCTCCGAGCGTCCGGCCGGCCTCGCTCTCGGCGCGGACCACCGGCGTGAGTCGGCGAGCTTCCAGAACAACCCCATCAACAGCGGGGAGAGCTCCGGCAACAACGCGCTCTCGACCTACGGCGGCTACACCGTGAACGAGGTGTACGGCGAGTTGGTGGTCCCGCTGCTCGGCGGCATGCCCGGCATCGAGGACCTCGAGTTCCAGGCCGCGGCCCGGTACAACAACTTCTCGACCTTCGGCTCCAACACCACCTACAAGTTGGGCGTCCGCTACAGCCCCATCCGCGACTTCACCGCACGGGCCACCTACGGCACCGCCTTCCGCGCGCCGAACGTCGGCGAGCTGTACGGCGGCGCTGCGGACGACTACCCCGCCGTGCGCGATCCTTGCAACAACCCCAAGGCCGCGGGCATCGTCGCCCGTTGCAAGACGGGCCCTGGCGCCGTTCCGGGTGGCAACTCGTTCGATCCCTCGACCCAGCTCTTGAGCAAGCACACCGCCAACGCCAACCTGGGGCCGGAGACCGCCACCACCTTCACGGTGGGCGCCGTGATCCAGCCGCAGATGGTGCGCAACCTCTCGATCACGGTCGACTACTACAACGTCAACGTCGCCCAGACCATCAGCACCCGTGGCGCCGCCTTCATCCTCGACCAGTGCTACCGGGCCGACCAGCAGGACGCGTTGCTCTGCAACCTGATCATCCGCAACGACGCCGGCAACATCATCCAGATCAACGATGAGCGCGCCAACCTCGGCAACTACCACACCACCGGCATCGACTTCGCCTTCCGCTATGCGATGCCCACCGAGGACTTGGGCCGCTTCAGCCTGATCGTCGACGGCTCGTACCTGCACAGCTACCGGGTCACCGACATCCTCGGCGCCGTCACCAACGGCGTCGGGAACTACGACCTCGGCGTGCTGCCCAGCCTGAAGATGAACTCGGGCGTCTTCTGGACCATGGGTCCGATCGGCGCCGGCGTCTCCGGCCGCTACATCGGCTCCTACAAGGAGTGCTCGAGCGGAGTCTGCAGCCAGGACGATACACAGCAGCGGGTCATCGGCCACTACCTGCCGATCGACATCTTCCTGTCCTACACTCTCAAGGGCTGGGCTGCGGGCACCACCTCGCTGGTCGGCGGCATCCAGAACGTCGGCGATGTCCAGCCGCCGTACCTGTACAACGCCTTCGCGGCGAACTCCGATCCGTCGTCCTACGACTACATCGGCCGCTTCTTCTACACGCGGCTGACGCACAC
>JANXXR010000374.1 GCA_025350525.1 Deltaproteobacteria bacterium | reverse complement strand
AGGCGCTGCTTCGGGAAACCCTCGTTCAGGCGCTTCAGGGTCGGCATGAGGCAGTCGAGCAGGCGATCCGCCGGGGTGACATGGAGGCGGCGGTTCGCGGCTACCTGAGCCCTGAGCACCGCGATGCGCCGGGGGCCGGATGCCCGATCGCGGCGCTGGCGCCAGAGGTGGCACGGCACCCCCGCGCGACGCGGCACACCTTCGCGTCCCATAACGAGCCGACCCTGGTTGCGCTCGCAGCGTGGCTGTCATCAGGGTCGGACGAGGAAGTGGGCCGCGCAGACGCGGCGGCCTTCCTGGGGCTCCTCGCCGGGACGCTGCAGTTGGCGCGCGCGACCCCCGACCGCGCCGAATCCGACGCCATCCTCGCAGCTGGGATTCGCGCCGCGCGCCGGCTCGCGAACCAGCGACCGGGTCCTCCCGGCGCGATTGCAAGACCTTCGCCTAAGGGCAAGACTGCACCATCTCGATCGCGAGGGCGCCAAGTCCCATGATCAGGCCCGATACCCTGAGGGGTCGGATACAACGTACTCTAGATCAATGCGACCCCTTCGATATTCCATCAACGTCACGTTGGACGGGTGCTGCGACCATCGCGCAATCATCGCGGACGAAGACCTGCATCGTCATGCAGTCGAGAACCTCGACCGGGCCGATGCCATCCTCTTGGGCCGGGTGACCTACGAAATGATGGAGGCAGCGTGGCGGCCGCCGGCGCGGACGGGATGGCGTTAGCGGAGCTGGGATTGATCGACGAGTACGAGTTCGTGGTGCAGCCGAGCCTTCTGGGCCACGGGCCAACGTTGTTCGCGGGGCTATCGAGGCGTGTCGACCTGAAGCTCGTGAGCCGGCTGGAGTTCGGATCGGGGGCGGTGGCGATGCGGTATGAGCCGAGCTGACCGTGGCCGAGGGGAGACTCGTGGGCAACGGCTCGGGTGCGATCTCATCCTCACCTGCCGGGACCAGATGAAGACTGGCCTTGGCCGCATTTTCATCTCGCCCGATCCCGACGTGCTGGGCGCCGTCCGCCGCGAATTCGAGGCCAAGGGCATCGTCATCCGTGACGGCCAGGTCGCGCTTCAGTCGACATAGCTCGACTTCCGCAGCGATCCCGCGGATGAGCTGATCGCCGCGACCAGCATCGTCCACGGAGTGCCTCTCCTGACGCGCGACAGAACCATCCTCAGATCGAAGCTGTTGTTGTTCGCCTGATGCCGATCCACATGGTGAAAGCGCGACTGGGACCTGCGGCCGTCGGCGTCGCCGAGCACGGCAACTCCGCGGTGCTCCTCACGGTCTCGTCCGGCGGTGAGCTCCTGGACCGCCGCCGCATCGACCTCACCCGCGGACTGCCGACGCACCCGTATCACCATGAAGGATCGTGGGCGGTGGGTCGCTACCGGACCAGCTCCTGGGCGCGAGCGATCTCGCTGCCCGATGCCGTGGCGCTGGTGGAGCGTGTGCGCGCGGCCGCGGCGCAGGGGGCGCATGAGAGCCTCGAGGCGCTGGCGGCCGCGGTGCCCTTGCCGATCGCGTGCATCGCAATCCGCGAGTGCCCCGACCTTCCCCCGACGACCGAGGAGCGCATCGCCGACACTCGGGCGGCGAACGTGGCCGACTCGGTGATGTATCGCGTGGCGCTCGCCACAGCAGCCGAGGCGCGCGGCTGGTCGGTCGTCTGGTACGACCGCGCGCGCGTCTTTCAGGAGGCGGCCGCGGCGCTCGGCGGCAAGGATCTCGATGCTTACCTCCATGCGATGGGGCGAGCGATCGGTCCACCTTGGCAAGCCAGGCAGAAGCTGGCAGCGGCGGCGGCCCTTGCGGCCTCGCGTGCTTCGGCTTTCGGTCAAGGATAGGATTCCCGAAGCAGAACGTTGAGCTTCTCGCGCCTCTGGATTCCCATGGAAACGCTGGAAACATTCCTCGCCCGCTCGCAGGATGCCGACGAGGTCATCGAGCGCCGCTGGGCGCCGGGACAAATCGTCGAGACGCACACGCACCCGTTCGATGCCGACGCCCTGGTGACGGCGGGCGAGATGTGGCTCTCCTGCGGTGGCGAGACGCGGCACTTGCGCTCCGGGGACACGTTCTTCATCGCGCAGGACACGCCGCATTCCGAGAGGTATGGACCCGAGGGGGCGACGTACCGGGTCGCCCGCAAGGCGCGCTGAACGGGTCTCGCCTGCGTCCCCCGCTCGGGGAAATCAAGCCCGCCGGCCCGTTGAAACTCTCGCGAGCTGCTTGAAGGAGTTACCCATGGCCGGCCGGAGCATGTGAGTTCATTGTGTGGGCCAGCTCATGCCTTCACGCACTGACAAGCGCGTCGACGCCTATCTCCGAACCCTGCCTCGGTGGCAGCAAGCGATCTGCCGCGAGGTCCGCGATCTGGTGCACGCCGCCGACCCAGAGGTCGCCGAGACCATCAACGCGCCCGCCCTCAAGGCCATCTTCAAGCACATCATCGCCAACAACCGCGCGGGCGGCTGGCGCAAGTTGAAGCGCGAAACGTAGCCAGCTCATGCAGTTGTTTCAGTCGCTGCCATAGACCGCACGCGGCGAGGCAACTGGACCTCAAACCGGGTCCCGTCCTGATAGTCGGATTGCACCGAGATCCGACCTCCATGCGCCAGGACGATCTGATGCACGATGAAGAGGCCCAAGCCGAGGCTGGCGCCGGCGGACTCGGGGGGTTGGTTGCCGCGGCGAAAAGGTTCGAAAATATGCGGCAGCAAGGTGGAAGGGATCGGCGGACCTTCGTTGTGAACGTAGAGCACGACCTGGTCGAGACTGGAGGACCAGCCGACGCGCACGTGCTTGTCGGAAGCCCCATACTTGAGGGCGTTGCGAACCAGATTCTCGATCAGCTGCTCGAGGCGATCGGCGTCCCATTCACCGCGGCCCTCCTCGCCCTTCACGTACGTCACCGTTCGTTCCGGCTGGACTGAGCTGAGCGAGGCGAGCACTCGCACGAACAGCTCGTGTAAGTCGGCCGGTCCGGGCTGGATGGGGAGTCCCCGGCCAGCCTGTGTCTGGGTGTAGTCGACCAGGTCCCCGACGATTCGTTCCATCCGTTGGGCGCTGCGTCGAAGCCGAATCAGCGTGTCGCGGGGACGCTGTTCCTGGAATTCCAGGCGCGAGAGCGAATGAGCGGCGTTCAGCACCACGGTCAACGGCGTCCGCAGGTCGTGGCTGACGATTCCGATCAGCCGTTTCTGGAACTCCTTGGCTTCAGACTCGACCTGGAAGAGGCGGGCGCGCTCGAGGGCTTGCGCACAGAGCGTTGCAACCGTGAGAAGGAACTGTTGCTCCCGTTCTGCGAAACCGCGGGGCTCCGAGAAGACGAGGAGCATGACGCCGGCCGGTGTTCCCGAGGCATGAAGCGGCAGCGCGGCGATGGCGGCAGCGTCATCCGTCGCCATGGCGTTGCCCAGGTCGCGATCGGTCGCGAGGATCTCATCGGACCGAAGGAAGCGCGGTTCTCCCGACCTGAATGCGTCGCAAGCGGGATTCGAGGCGGCAAGCGGCAGGGTGCGGAAGGGAATGACGTCCTGACGCTCGGGCGATGCCAGCAGGCGAAGCTGACGGGATTCGACGAGGAAGATGCTTCCGCTCACCGCCTCGCTCAAGGGGACTCCTTGGACCCGGAAAACGGTTCCGATCTGCTCAGGTGTCACTGCGGCCGAGAGGAGCGCGCTGAACTCTTGCAGCTTCGCCGCGCGCTCAGCCGCGGCCTTCTCGGAGATCCGCAGCGCAGCTTCCATCTCCTTGAAACGCGTTACGTCGGCGAAGACCGACAAAGCGCCGGTCAGGGTTCCATCGGCAGCGCGGATGGGCGCGCAGCTCCCGAGCAGGGTTCCGTGCGTGCCATCGAAGCGCTGAAAGTGGACCTCTTCTGTTTCGACCGTTTCGCCGCGTGTGAGACAGCGCGACATGGACCAGTCTTCTGGCTGGTATGGCCGGCCGTCTGGATGGAAGGCGCGGTACTGTCCCCAGCCTTCGACGTCGGAGGCCGTCGCGCTCCCCGCCCAGATGCGCTCGGCGGTCCCATGACGCGACCAGCGGTCCTCAAAGGACCGGGATAACGCGGAGTCCGCTCATCTGAGCAACTCGAGCGCGACCTCGACCGTGTCTCCCACCGAGGCCCGCGCCCCGTAGAGCGCCGCCGCGTCGAGCAGCAGGAAGTGTTTCTTCGAGCGCGCGACCACCGCGCCTTCGAAGGCGTGGCCGTTGACGCTGCCGCGCACCCGGTGGCCGCGGCGGCCCGGAAAGAGTTGGACGGCGGGCGCCTTCCACGCTTCTCCCGGGTCGAAGGGCAGGAGCACGGCGCAGCCCTTGTGGCCGCTGAGCACTTCCGCCTTGAAGCGCTGCTTCAGCATCGGATCAAGACTCCGTCCAACCAGTAGCACCCCGACTTGGGCGACGTCGAGTGGTCGCGCACCGCGCGCCCTCTTTCAAGCAACGCTCCTGAGGGTCAAGGCTGCGGGCGGCGGCAGGCTTCACAGGGCGGTGCTAGCCTGCGCGCATGGCCAAGAATCCACTCGCCCGCCATGGCGGGCTCACCTATCTGCACATCCCCGCGGCCGACGTGCGCCAATCGGCCGGGTTCTATGCCAGCGTCCTCGGCTGGACGATCGAAGAGCGCGAGCACGGTTTGCGCTTCGCCGATCGGGAGGGTCTGCTGATCGGCGGCTTCGGCGTCGGTCCCGCGCAGCGCGAGGAGCGGCTCGTCTGCTACTTCTACGTCGAGGACATCAAAGCGGCGGTTGCCCGCGTGGCCGCCGCCGGTGGCGAAGTGGTGTCGCCGCCGGCCGCGGAGAACGACATTCAGGTCGCGCGCGTGCGCGATCCGGGAGGCAATCTCATCGGCCTCTGGCAATTCGCCGGCTGATCCGTGCGTGGCTCATGCTACCTTCCGGGCATGCATTTCCGCGCGCCGACGCCCATCCTGCGCATGTTCGACGAGAACAAAGCGCGCGAGTTCTACCTCGGTTATCTCGGCTTCGAGATCGACTTCGAGCACCGCTTCGAGCCGGGAACGCCGCTCTACATGGGCATCCGCCTGGGCGATTGCCTCCTCCACTTGAGCGAGCACCACGGAGACGGAAGTCCTGGCGCCGCCATCCGCATCCAGGTCGATGACCTCGAGGCGTACCACGCCCAGCTCACCGCCAAGCAATACAAGTATTACCGGCCGGGCCTCCAGGATCAGGAGTGGGGCATGCGCGAGATGGCGGTGCACGACGGCTCCGGCAACAGGCTGATCTTCTTCCGTCCCCTTTAGACGAGCTCAGGGCAAAGGCTCGGCCGCGCCGCTCGCCATGCCGTACTTCTTCATGCGGTCGATGAGCGCTCCCCGGCTGAGTCCGAGCCGCCGCGCCGCCTCCGACTGGTTCCCCGAGACCGCCGTCAGGGTTCGCGCAATCACGCTCCGCTCCAGGGCCTCGACCTGCTCGCGCAAGGTCAGGGTTCCATCGGGCGGAAGCGGAGCGCCCGGCTCGACGGCCTGGGCCGGCGTCGCCGGAAAGGCCTGCACGCCGATCTCGCCAGGATTCCCCAGCGCCACCATCCGCGCCACCGCGTTCTCCAGTTGCCGGACGTTGCCCGGCCAGGCGGCGCGCTGCAGCGCCTCGATCAGGTCGGGAGAGAGGCGGACGCCTTCCATCCCGAAGCGCTCGGCATACCGACGCGCGAACTCGGCCGTCAGCGCGGCGATGTCCTCGCGGTGCTCGTGGAGCGGCGGCACCACCAGCTCGACCACCGCCAGGCGATAGTAGAGGTCCTCGCGGAACCGGTGCGCCCGCACCTCGGCGAGCAGGTCCTTGTTGGTGCAGGCCACCACGCGCACGTCGACCTTTTCGACCTTGCCGGCACCGACCGGCTGAATCTCTCCCTCCTGCAGCGCGCGCAGCAGCTTGGCCTGGACCGCATGGGGCAGCTCGCCCACCTCGTCCAGCACCAGCGTGCCGCCGTGCGCCTCGGCAAAGAAGCCGCGCCGCGCCTGGGCGGCTCCGGTGAACGCGCCCCGCGCATGGCCGAAGAGCTCGGCTTCCGCGAGCTCGCCGGGAATCGCGGCGCAGTTGAAGCGCACCAGCGGCGCCGAGGCGCGGCGGCTCTGCGCGTGGATCAGCGAGGCGATCAGCTCCTTGCCGGTGCCGGTCTCGCCTCGCACCAGCACGGTGATGTCCTTCGGCGCCACCCGGCTGACGGCGTCGAGCAGGCGGCGCATGGCCGGGGAATCGCCGATGATGGCGCGGCCCATCGCCTTCTCGGCGGTGAGCCGGCGGTTCTGCACCCGCAGGGCGCGGGCCTCCAGCGCGCGGTCGATGACCAGCGCCATCTCGTCGATGTCGAACGGCTTGGTGACGTACTCGTAGGCGCCGCTCTTGATGGCGCGCACGGCGATGCGCTCCGAGCCGTGGGCGGTGAGCACCACCACCGGAAGCGAGGCATCGCGCTCGTGGATGGCCTGCACCAACTGCAGGCCGTCCATCTCCGGCATCGAGTAGTCGGTGACGACGGTGTCCACGCCCTCGAGCCGGGTGAGAGCCTCCGCCGCCGAATGCGCCAGCACCGGCTCGAGGCCGCGCGACTTGACCAGCTGGCTCAGGGTGAAGAGGAGCGCCGGCTCGTCGTCAACCAGCAGCACCCGCGGCATCGAGGCTCCTCTTGAGAGGCAAGGTTCCGGTGGCGGTGGTGCCCCGGCCTGGCGCGCTGGAGTAGACGAGCGTTCCGCCGTGCTGCGTGAAGGTGGCGCGCGCAACAACAACTCCCAGGCCCGTGCCCTCGTCGCGGGTGGTGAAGAAGGGAGTTCCCAGCCGGTCGAGCACCTCGGGCGCCATTCCCCGGCCCGAGTCGCGCACCGCGATGCGCGCCCCGCGGTCCACCTCGTCGATCTCGATCTCGACCTCACCGCCCGGCGTGGTGGCCTCGACGGCGTTGCCGATCAGGTTGAAGAGCGCGTCCTTCAGCCGCCGCGGATCGGCCTCGATGGTGGCGTCGCCGCGCCTGCGCAGCGCGACGCCGGCGGTGGCCGCGCGCGCCCCCATCAGCGAGAGCACCTCGTCGGCCAGCGCCCCGAGCGCCACCGGCCTCGGCTGGAGGGCTTCGAGCGGGCGCGAGAACGAGAGGTACTCCTTGAGGATGCCCTCCATCCGATCGACCTCGGCGGCGACAACGCGGAGCTGCTCGGCGGAGTCGGGATCGCAGGCGGCGCGCGCCGAGAGCTGCACCAAGCCCTTGATGGCGGCGAGCGGGTTCTTCAGCTCGTGCGAGAGCTTCAGGCCGATCTGCTCCATCTCCCGGGCGCGGGCCAGCGCCTGGAAGGCCATCTCTTCGCGCGCGCGGCCCAGTTCGCAGGCGCTGTCGCTGACGGTGCGGGTGAGCAAGAGCGCGTAGCGCGCCTGCCAGGCGCCGGCGGTGACCAGCACCGCGACCAGGATCATCCAGTACGCCGGCTGTGGCACGTCGGGACCGAACCACGGCGCGGGCAAGAGCGCCATGGCGAGCAGGCCAGCGCCCACCAAGGCGAGCACCGTCTGCATCACGCGCGACCAGCCGTTCTTCACCACCAGATCGGCGATGGGCAGGAGGGTGGCCGGCAAGAGCGGGCTGCGGATGCCGCCGGTGAGCGCGAGGCCGAGCAGCAGGAGCGCAAAGCGCGGAAGCATGTGCCGCGCGTGGCCGGGCGTCGGCGTGTCCGTCTCGCGCGGGGCGCAGGCGGTCCGCGACAGCCAGAGGAGGAACATCGCCAGCGACGCGGCGAAGGTCACGCCCAGCGCGACCACGCGCGCCGTCGGATAGCCGGCCAGCGCCAGAACGGCCAGATTGAAGACGTACATGGCGACGAGCCAGACGCGCTTGCCGCGCGCGGCGCTCATGTAAGCCGCCTCGGCGCGGTCGCGATACCAACGCTCCGCCTGCTCCAGGGAGTGCACGTCCAGCTTGTCCGCAAGTTCCGGGCCACGGTCTGGAGTCATGCCGTTCATGCCAGCCAGTATAGGCCCGCGACCCGGAGAAGCGGTGGCGTGTCGGGATCCGGGGCAGTCGTCGCCTGCAGTTGTCGAGCAATCCGACAGCTCGACCCCGGCGCCCGCGCCGCGTCGCTCGAAGAACGGCGACGGCACGCCGCGTGAATGGTGTCCGCGCCATGCGACGGAATCGATCGGAGAACCTCTTCGCGGCGTCGATCGCCGCGTCCCTGGCAGGCGCGCAAACCGACGACGCGCTCCTCGAGCGCGTCAGGCGCGGCGACCGGTCTGCCTTCGCCGCGCTGGCGACCCGGTATTGGGGCGCCGTCCAGCGGATCGCCTGGCACATGGTACCGGACCCGGCGGCGGCCGCGAAGGTGGTGGAGGCGGTCTTCGTCGCCGTCCTCGAGGCGGGCGACGCCTTTCCCGAGGACGTGTCCTTCAAGACCTCGCTCTACCGGGTGACCCTGGGCCAGTCGTGGCGGCGGCTCGAGGACCTGCCTGCGTCCGGCGCCAGCAGTCTGGTCGAGTCCTCCGGCGCGGCGCAGATCCGGGAGGCTCTCCTGCGCCTCGACCCGCTCGATCGCGCCGCGATCCTGCTCCGGGAAGTCGGGCAGCTCTCCGCTGGAGAAGCGGCTGCGGTCCTCGGGATCACGCCCATGAGCATTCGCCGCCGCACGCATCTGGCGACGCTTGCCCTGATGAAGCCCCTGGGCCTCGCACGAACCAACGGTCTCAGCCTCGCTGCCTGCTGAAGAGCGGGACGGGACTCACCACGCGTTGGCCGTCCGGGTGAAGCCGCCCGCCAGCACCGCGTTGGTGCTGGTGGCGAGCCGGACCACGGCCTCGACCGACAGATGCGGGTCGACGTTCTCGAGGACGATGCCGTGCTCGCGCAGATCGACGCCGAAGGAGGCGACCGCGATCAGGTGCCCCTCGAGGCGCTCGACGTGCAGGCTGACGAGGATGGGCCGCACTACGCCTTTGAGCTCGATGGTGCCGTCGAGCCGTCCGTCGCGCGCGATTCCTTCGAGCTGCACGAACGGGTGGTGCTCGGCATCGAGCGCCTTGCGCAGGACCGAGTCGAACTCGGCGTGGCCCGAGTCGAAGGAGTCGATGGGCACCCGCAGGCGCACCTGCGCACTCTCGCCGTCGAGCGCCAGCGCTTGCCACTCCAGGGCATGCGAGACGCCGGAGATCTGGTGCGCGCCCACCTTCAGCTCGTAGGCGATCTGGACCTGGTCCAGGTCGAGCGCGCCGGCGGCGGTGGCGGTGAGGGCGAAGGCTGCAGTCAGGATTCGTGTGCGGTTCATGCGGGAACGCAGTTGCATCGGACGGGCCAGCCCCGGCAGGGCGCTGCCTCCCGCAAGGCTTGCGCGGCTGTGCTGGAAGGCGACAATGCTGATCAGAAGGGACACAGCCCGCATGGCACCCAAGGCGACCACCATCGATCAGTATCTCGCGAGCGTGCGGGGCGAGCGGCGCGCGGCGCTGGACCGGCTGCGCCGCACCATTCGCACCATCGTCCCCAAGGCGGAGGAGTGCATCAGCTATTCCATTCCCGCCTTCCGGCTCGATGGAAGGATCGTCGCCGGGTTTGCCGCGACCGCCAAAGGGTGCTCGTATTTTCCCTTCAGCGGCTCGACGCTCGCGGCCTTGAGCGATGACCTCGAGGACTACCAGCAGACCAAGTCTTCGCTGCACTTCGATCCGGCCCGCCCGCCGCCGGCGGCGCTGGTGCGCAAGCTGATCCGGACGCGCATCGCCGAACCCCGATGACGAAGGTGGTGCATGGCGCCCACCGCAGCTATGCCCTGGTGACGGCGGCCTATTGGGCTTTCACCATGACCGACGGCGCGCTGCGCATGCTGGTGCTCCTGCATTTCAATGCCCTTGGCTATACGCCGGTGCAGCTCGCCTTTCTTTTCCTCTTCTATGAATTCTTTGGAATCGTCACCAATCTGGTGGGCGGTTACCTCGCGGCGCGGATGGGCCTCAAGGTGACCATGACCTTCGGGCTCCTGCTGCAAGTATTCGCGCTCGGCGCGCTGGCCATGCTGCAGCCCGGCTGGAGCGTGGGAACTTCCGTGGCGTACGTCATGGCGACGCAGGCGCTGTCGGGCATCGCCAAGGACCTGACCAAGATGAGCGCCAAGTCGTTCATCAAGGTGCTGATCCCGGAGGACGGCAAGGGCGCGCTCTTCAAGTGGGTGGCCCTCCTGACCGGCAGCAAGAACGCGCTCAAGGGCGCTGGCTTCTTCGCCGGCGGCCTCTTGCTCTCGCTGCTCGGCTTCAAAGGCGCGTTGGGGACGATGGCCGCCGCGCTGGTGCTGGTCTTCCTCGGAGCGCAATGGTCCCTGCCCGCGAAGATGGGCCAGGCCAAGGCGAAGGCAAAGTTCAAGGGCATGCTCTCGAAGAACCGCCAGGTGAACGTGCTCTCCGCCGCGCGCTTCTTCCTCTTCGGCGCGCGCGACGTCTGGTTCGTCGTCGGCGTTCCGGTCTTCCTCTACGACCGCGTCGGCTGGGGCTTCACCAAGGTGGGCGCGTTCCTGGCGCTCTGGGTAATCGGCTACGGCTTGGTGCAGTCGCTCGCGCCTCTGCTCATCCGCCGCTGGACGGGCCGCGCCGCTCCCGGAGCGCGCAGCCTTCCAGTGCTGGCCTTCGTTCTCGCCGGCGCGACCGGCGCCATCGCGCTGGGCCTCGCCGCGGGAGTAACGCCGGTCGTGCTCATGATCGGCGGGCTAGCCGTGTTCGGCGTGCTCTTCGCGCTCAACTCCGCCGTGCACTCCTATTTGATCCTGGCCTATTCGGACGGCGACAAGGTCGCGATGAACGTCGGCTTCTATTACATGAGCAACGCCGGTGGCCGGCTGGTCGGCACGCTGTTGTCGGGCCTGCTCTTCCAGCTCGCAGGCGTTCCCGGATGCCTCTGGGGCTCGGTGGTCTTCGCCGCGCTGGCGGGCGCAGTCTCCCTGGGGCTCAGGCCGTGATCCGCAGCTCCGTCTCCGCGTCGAAGAGGTGCAGCCGGTCCAGCTCCACCAGCACCTGGACCTTGGCGCCAAACGGCGGCGGATCGTGCGGGTCCATCTTGAAGGCGATGCGATCCTCGCCTTGGCTGCCGTAGACCACCACCTCGTCGCCCAGCGTCTCCACCAGGTCCACAGTCAGCTCGAGAGGGGCGGTGGCGCCGCGCGGGCTGCGCCCCTTGCCCAACACGTTCTCCGGGCGAATGCCGACCACGACCTGCTTGCCCAGCCGGCCCAAAAGGGCGCCCTTGGCCGAGGCGGGCGCGGGCAGCTTGAAGCTGCGCGCCGCCAGCGCGCCTCCCGAATCCGCGACGGTCGCCTTGAAGAGGCTCATCGCCGGCGTGCCGATGAAGTTCGCGACGAAGAGGTTCTGCGGCCGCTCGTAGAGTTCGAGCGGCGCACCGACCTGCTGGAGCTTTCCGCCGTTGAGCACCGCGATCCGGTTTCCCATCGTCATCGCCTCGACCTGGTCGTGGGTGACGTAAATCGAAGTCACCTGGAGCCGCTGCTGCAGCTTCTTGATCTCGCCGCGCATCTGCACGCGCAGCTTGGCGTCGAGGTTGGAGAGCGGCTCGTCGAAGAGGAACACCGCCGGATTGCGCACAAGCGCGCGCCCGAGCGCGACGCGCTGCCGCTGCCCGCCGGAGAGATCCTTCGGCCGGCGCTCGAGCAGCTCGTGGAGGCCCAGGACCTTGCCCGCCTCGCTGACCAGCCGATCGATCTCCGCCCGCGCGATGCCGCGCAGCTTGAGGCCGAACTCGAGGTTTCTGCGCACGGTCATGTGCGGATAGAGCGCGTAGCTCTGGAAGACCATGGCGATGTCGC
Organism: Deltaproteobacteria bacterium; assembly: GCA_025350525.1. Lineage (GTDB taxonomy): Bacteria > Myxococcota > Myxococcia > Myxococcales > 40CM-4-68-19 > 40CM-4-68-19. The sequence continues at coordinate 3,190 of JANXXR010000374.1, read as the reverse complement.
GGTCCTTGGGCGCGACCTCGTTGACCACGCGCTCGCCGATGCGGATGCTGCCGGAGGTGATCTCCTCGAGCCCCGCGACCATGCGCAAGAGCGTACTCTTGCCGCAGCCGGAGGGCCCCACCAGCACCATGAACTCGTGGTCGTGGATCTCGAGGTCCACGCCCGAGATCACCGGCCGGTCGGCGCCGTAAGCCTTGGTGACGTTCTGCAGGGAAACTCCGGCCATCAGAGACTGCCTCCGTTCGTCGCGATCACGCCGCTGTAGAAGCGCGCGCTCGCCTTGGGCGTTCGCCGCTGCGACTCGAAGTCCACGTGCACGATGCCGAAGCGCATCGCGTAGCCCAGCGCCCACTCGAGGTTGTCGAGCAGCGACCAGACGAAGTAGCCGCGCACGTCGCAGCCTTTGGCGATGGCGCCCCGGATGGCGCGCAGGTGCTCGCGCAGGTAGGCGACGCGCAACGGATCCTGCACCCCCTCGGCCGGCGCCGACGGCGGGTCGTAGAAGGCGGCGCCGTTCTCGGTGACGTAGAGCGGGAGGTCGCCGTAGCGCTGCTTCACCCAGAGCAGCGCGTCCTGCAGGCCCTGCGGGAAGACCTCCCACGACAGCTCGGTGTGCGTCGCGTGCGGTTGCCGCACGGCGGAGGCGCGCAAGGGCCAGCTCGACGCATCGGCGCGGGTGACGCTGCGCGAGTAGTAATTGACGCCGAGGAAATCGATGGGCACCCGCAGGGCCGCGACCTCGGCGGGCTTCCAGGCGGGCCAGGCCTCGCCATAGATCTCCATTAGCTCCTCCGGGTATTTGCCGAGGAGCGCGGCGTCGAGGTACTGGCGGTTCATATGGGCCTCGGCGCGCGCCGTGGCAGCCACGTCCTCCGCGCTCGCCGTGGCCGGATACTTGGGCTCGAGGTTGACGACCAGCCCGATCTGGTGCTGCCCCTCGGCGCGATAGGCGGCGACCGAGGCTGCGTGCGCCCGCATGAGGTTGTGCGAAGCGCGCGGCGCCTCGAAGTGGCTGCGATGGCCCGGCGCCAGCGTGCCGTGCAGGTAGCCGCCGTCGGAGACCACCCAGGGTTCGTTCAAGGTCACCCAGAGCTTGACGCGGCCGTCGAGCCGCCGGAACACCGCGCTCGAGTAGTCGGCGAACCAGCGGGCGATGTCGGGGTTGAGCCAGCCGCCGCGGTCGTCCAGCGCGGCGGGGAGATCCCAGTGGTAGAGCGTGGCCATGGGCTCGATGCCCTGGGCGAGCAGCTCGTCCACCAGCCGCTCGTAGAAGTCGAGCCCTTTGGAGTTGGCCGCGCCAACGCCCTCGGGAAAGATGCGCGACCAGGAGAGGCTGAAGCGGTAGGCCTTGAGCCCCAGCTCGCGCAACAGCGCGATGTCCTCGCGGAAGCGCCGGTAGTGATCGCAGGCGATGTCTCCCGTGTCGCCGTTGCGAATGCGTCCGGGCGTGTGCGCGAAGCGGTGCCAGATGCTCGGGCCGGCGCCGTCGGCGAGAGGCGAGCCCTCGATCTGGTAGGCCGCCGTGGCCGCGCCCCAGAGGAAATTCTGCGGGAAGCCGGAGTCGCTCATGTCAGCTCCACGCGCAGCAGGTCGGGGCCGCCTTCGCGGCGCTGCGCGATCCAGGCGTCGATGGGAATGGCCGCGCCGCCGTCGCGATAGGGGTTGTGGACGGGCGTGAAGGCCAGCGGCTTTCCGTTGAGCGTGAGGAGCCGCGGCGAGAAGCCCCGGAAGCCGGCGTGGATCTCCAGCTGCAGCCGGCGCCCCAGCAGCGAAACCTCGGCGCGAAGCCCGCTCAGCTCCGGCGCGATCACCGGGTCGATGACGAGGACTTCTCCCTCGCGGCGCACTCCCAGAAGCGACGTCACCAGGAGCGAGAGCGCGATGCCGGGCCCGCTCGAGTAGACGCGCCAGCCGCCGTCGAGCGCCACCGTGCCGGCGGAAACTTGCCAGTAATCCTCCACTGCCTGGTACCGGTCGGGAAAGGCAGCGTCGGAGCTCGAGTAGTAGCAGTTGGACTGGCGAAGGCTCGCCTGCGGCAGCCGCTCTTGCAGTTGCACCGGATGCGCCAGCGCCAGCGATTGCAAGAGGCCCCGCGCGTCGCCGAGATGGGCCTGCATCTGCGCGTAGCGCAGGTGCGCGTGCATGTACATGATGCCGATCTCGCGCCCGAAGAAGGCGCTGCTCTCGGCGCGCTGGAAGAGCCGCTCGAGGCCGCCGCGGTAGGGCAGGGGGCGGTCGAACAGCCGCGCGCCGTCCGGGCCCCAGAGGTGCTCGCGCATGATCTGCAGATGTGCCGCCGCCTCTTCCTTCGTGCACAGCCCCTCGAGGATCGCGTGCATCATCGGCAAGAGGCTGTAGCGCACGCCGGTCTTTTGGTCGCGCGGGTGGAAGAGCAAGTCGTCTGCCGCGCCCGCCGAGAAGAGCCCGTAGCCGGCGATGACGCCGTCCACCAGGAGGTGCTGGTGGAAGTCGTGCCGGATGCGGAGGGCCTCGGCCTCCAGCAGGGCGGCGCGCTCGGGACGGCCGGCAAACCGCAGCGCCTTGGCCAGCGCGGCGAGGGTCTGGTGATGCAGCGTCACGGTCCAGGCGCTGCACAGCTTCTCGCGCAGGGACGGATCCTTGGGCTGCAGCGAGTCGTTCCAGTCGCCGTGGCCGTACGCCGCGAGGGCAGTGCCGGCGATGCGGCGTTGCGCGATGACCTCGAGGGCGCGGTCCACGTGCTGCAGCAACGTCGCCTCCGCGGGCGCGCCGTGGAAGGGCGCCTGCGCATCGAAGAGCGACGGATCGCCGGTGCCCAGCACGGCGCGGGCCAGGGCGAGCAGCGGCCAGAAGACGATGTCGCCGTGCGAGTCGCCGGCGCGGATGTCGCGCTCGCGCTCGATGAACTGGAACCACTGCGGCCAGTCGCCGTCGGCGTTCTGCGCGGCGAACACCCGGAGCAGCAGGTCGCGCGCGGCCTCGGGGCAGTCGAGCGCGAGCAGCATCTCGAGCGGGCCCTGGCACACGTCGCGCGTCCCCCACCCGCCACCTGAATACTGCTCGAGCCCGCGCGGCGAGAGGTAATGCACCAGCGCGTTGTTCAACAGCCAGGGCAGCATCTCAGAGAGGCGCCCCACCTCGCGGGCAGGGGCGCTGTCCCCCGGCGCATGCAGCGACGGCAGCGGAACCGGCGCGGGCAGCGCGGGCGCGG
>JANXXR010000571.1 GCA_025350525.1 Deltaproteobacteria bacterium | reverse complement strand
TGCCTTGCGGAGATTCAGCGCCCTTTCACAGCCAGGACGGCGCGGCCTGGCTGGCGTTTCTGCGAGGTCTCAGAGCGCGCGGTCTCCAGTAGGTCGAGCTCGTTGCCTTTGATGCGCATCCGGAGCCGAAGGACGCTATCTCGTGGGTGCTGCGCCCAGCCCGACGCGCAATCGGTGCGGTGCAGCACGCGCGCATCTCGAGCAGCTGCAGGCGTGTCACCCGCAGGCCGCGCAGATGGTGGCCGCGCGCAACGACGACTCCGAACCAGCGTCACGAGTGGCCTACGCCCGCCGGCCCGGATCGACAAGTGGGGCACCGCATCCATGGCGGTCGACCGAGTCAGCACTGGGGATGAGCCCCTGCCCACGTCTGCGTCGTTGCTTCATCCTATCTTGCTTGCGTCGAAGTGCTGGCGAACGAAGGGGTGCGCCGCGCGGCAATTCTCGAGCGCGCGTGGCAAGCTGGTTACAGGACCGTTTCCGCTCCAGGAAATGCGACGCTGCGGACTCTCACTGCCGCAGCTTGACCAGCGATTTCAGCTTGGGCACCAGCACATACAGCCCGTCGTATTCGTCATCGCCGATCGCCAGCGTCACACCGTACGCCGCCGCGATCTCTGGCAGCGTATTGCTGTGCCCCACCACCAGCGCGCGGCCGCGCTCCCTGCGCAGAAGCGCCACTAAGCCCGCGGTGTCCTTCGCCGGGTGTACGCGCGGCTCGAGCTTGAGCGCCTCCGCCAGCGGCTGGCCCGTCCCTCGCGTGCGCTGGTATTCGCTGGTGTAGATAGCCCCGATGCCCGCGTCCCGCAGGCGGACGGCCAGCGCCTTCGCCCGCGCCTCCCCGGCCGCCGAGAGCGCCGCGTCCTTCGAGCTGTCCACTTTCTCCGCATGCCGCACGAGAATGAGCACCTCCTGCGCCCGCGCCGGCGCCGCCGCAAAGAGCAGCGCCGCCGCCACGCCGAGGGCGCTCCTGGGCACCCGCGGGAAACGCGCGATGGCGGCGCCCCTTACGCCCGGCCCTCCGCCGACCGCAGCGTGCAGCGCCGCCCCGCTCACTTCAGCGCCTCCGCCACGATGGCCTGCGCTTCCGCCACGATCTGCTTCAAGTGCGCCTCGTCCTTGAACGACTCCGCGTAGACCTTGTAGACATCCTCCGTCCCGCTGGGCCGCGCCGCGAACCAGCCGCTCGCCGAAGTCACCTTGAGCCCGCCGATCTCCGCCCCGTTGCCCGGCGCCTTCACCAGCTTGCCGGTGATCTCCTCCCCCGCCAGCGTGGACGCCTTTACCGCCTCCGGCGACAGCTTCTTCAGCGCCGCCTTCTGCAAAGGCGTCGCGGGCGCGTCGATGCGCGTGTAGACCGGGCTTCCCAACTCGGCGGAGAGCTCGCGGTAGAGCACGCCCGGATCCTTCCCCGTCCGCCCCAGCATCTCCGCCGCCAGCAGGTCCATGATGATGCCGTCCTTGTCGGTGGACCAGGCGGTCCCGTCGCGCCGGAGGAAGGACGCCCCCGCGCTCTCCTCTCCGCCGAAGCCGAGCGAGCCGTCGAGCAGCCCGTCCACGAACCACTTGAACCCCACCGGCACCTCGCGCAGCGTGCGGCCCAGCTTGCGCGCCACCCGGTCGATGAGCGCCGACGACACCAGCGTCTTCCCCACCGCCGCCTGCAGCGGCCACCGGGGCCGCGCGCCGCCAAAGAGATAGGAGATGGCCACCGATAGATAATGATTGGGATTCAAAAGCCCCGCGCTGGGCGTGACGATGCCGTGCCGGTCGGAGTCGGTGTCGTTGCCGAAGGCCAGGTCATACTTGTCTTTCAAGGCCACCAATGACGCCATCGCATAGGGCGACGAGCAATCCATGCGGATCTTGCCGTCGTAGTCCAGCGTCATGAAGGAGAAGGTCGGGTCCACCTTGCGATTGACGACGGTAATGTCCAGGCCGTATTCGGCGGCGATCGGGTCCCAATAGTCGAGGTTGGATCCGCCCAGCGGATCCGCGCCCAGCCGCAGCCCGCGCGCCGCCTCCAGTTCGACGACGTTGCCCAGGTCCTTCACATAGGGAGTAATGAAATCATATTGCTTCACATCCCCGCCCGTCCGCCGCGCCCGCTGGATGTCGCGGAGCAGGTCGTTGGCGCGCTTCTCGATCCAGCCGGTGGCGCTGGTATCGGCCGGCCCGCCGTTGGGCGGGTTGTACTTGATGCCGCCGTCCTCGGGCGGATTGTGCGAGGGCGTGATGACGATGCCGTCGGCCAGCCCCGACTTGCGCCCGCGGTTCCAGGTGAGGATGGCGTGGGAGATGACCGGCGTCGGCGTCGCCTTGCGCGACCAGAGCACCTGCACGCCCTGCGAGCCCAGCACGTCGAGCGCGGTCTCTTGCGCTGGATCGGAGAGAGCGTGCGTGTCCTTGCCGAGGAAGAGCGGCCCGCTGGTGCCCTGCGCCTTGCGGAACTCGCAGACCGCCTGGGTGATGGCGAGGATGTGCGCCTCGTTGAAGGCGCGCTTCAACGAAGACCCGCGATGCCCGCTGGTGCCGAAGGCGACGCGCTGCTCGGGAATGGCCGGGTCGGGGCGCTCGTCGAAGTAGAGCTTGCACAGCCTGGCCACGTCGACGAGCAGTTCGCGGGGAGCGGGCTTTCCGGCCAATGGATGGGGCATGGTGCCGGGCAATCTACTCCGTCAGAACACTCCTGACAGCGCGAACGCCGGGCCCTGCGCCGCGATCGACACCGAGCCGCCGGCCAGCGCGCCCCCGCGCCGGTGCAGGAGCGGGAAGACGACCCCGCAAGCGGTTCCGATGGCGGCGCCCACCGCGACGTCGGTGAAGTAATGCTTCTCGGCGATCATCCGCAGCGACGCCGTGGTCACCGACACCGCGGCAGCGGCGCCCCACAGGTACGGCGCCGCGGGCGATTCCTCGAGCGTGGCCGTCATGGCCAGGGAGACGCCCAGGGCGGTGGCGAGCGCGGTGTGCCCCGAAGGAAAGCTGATGTGGCTGTCCTTGTCGGCGACATCGTAGGGACCGCTCGTCTCCCCATCGCCGTAGCGGACGAAGGGCCGCTTGCGGGCGGCGACGAACTTCACCCCTTGCACCAGCGCCGCCGAGACCGCCGCCGACTCGAGGACCACCACGGTAGCGCGCAGCCCGGCGCCGTCGGTCGCATGGGGGCCGGTGGTGAGGAGCGCGCCGGCGATGGTTCCAATCGGCACCAGCGCGAAGGCCCAGACGCTGCTCGCCGTGTCGGCGGTCTTGCGGGAGAGCGCGAAGCCGGTGAGGGCGTCGTGGAAGAAGGCGTCCACGCCGTTGAGCGATGCGCTCGAGCCGCTGCCGGGCAGGCCGCTGTTGTCGTCGCCGTCGCAGAGGCTGCAGCGGTCGGGCGCGAGCTTGCCCTTGAGCAGCTCGGGGATGACGAAGGCGGCGAAACCCGCGCCCGTCACCGCCGCGTCCACCGCGGGGTTGAGCGCGATCCGGTCGGTGCTTCCGGCGTCGGCGAAGGAGAAGATCGAAGCGGCGAGGACGATGGCGATCATGCGGGCAAGCTATCGCGGATCGCGGAGAGATCCTGCGCCAGCTCGCGGCAACTTTGAAAACGCAACGCCGGGTTTTTTTGCAGGAGGCGCAGCACCACCGCCTCCAGCTGCGGCGGCAGCGCGGCGTTGAGCCTGCGCGGCGGCGGCGGCGCGTCGTTGACGTGCATCATCAGCAGGGGGACCAGCTCGGCGTGGTTGAAGGGCACCCGGCCGGTGAACATCTCGTAGGCGCAGATGCCCAGCGCGTAGAGGTCGGTGAGCGGGCTCACCGTGCTGAAGTTGCTGATCTGCTCGGGCGACATGTACATCGGCGTCCCCGCGATCGAGCCCGCCACCGTCACGCCCGGCGTGGCGTGCTGCTTGGCGATTCCGAAGTCCATGACCTTGAGGACGCCGTCGGCGGTGACGAAGAAGTTGTCGGGCTTGACGTCGCGGTGGACCACGCCCGCGTCGTGCGCGGCCTGGAGCCCGTGGCAG
>JANXXR010000549.1 GCA_025350525.1 Deltaproteobacteria bacterium | reverse complement strand
CGCCAAGGGCGCCGCCGCCCGGAACTGCAGGGCGCCGGTGGGATGCCCGACCTCGAGCGCCACGAAGGCCACCGCCGCGACTACGTTGGCGATGAGGCTGACGAAGACCTTGATGGCGTTCACCTGCGAAAGCTCGCGGGTGTAGATGAGGCCCATCGCGGCGAGGAAGAGGATGCCGACGCCGGCGCCGAAGTAGCCGCCGTAGGTCGAGATGATAAAGATGCCGGCGACGATGGTGCCGCGGTGCTCGGCGCGGGCGCCCTTGGAGACCAGGCGCGCCACCAGCGGCTGCGCCAGCAGGAGCAGCGCCGCGCCGATGAGCAGTCCCGGCACGATGCGTGCGAAAAAGGCGCCGCCCAGGTGGAGGAGCAGCCAAGCGCCAAACGCGCCGCCTGCGACGGCCGGCAGGACGGTGGCGAGCCATTCCCCGCGAAGCTTGCCGACCTCGCGGCGGTACTCGGCGGTCGAGGCGACGTACCCGGTGAGCAGGCCTACGGTGGAAGTGGCGTTTGCGGCGATGGGGGAGAGACCCGCGGCGAGGAGCGCGGGAAAGCTGAGCAACGTGCCGCCGCCGGCGGCGGCATTGACCAGGCTTGCGACCAGGCCGGCGGCGCAGAGCAGGAGATCGGTGCGCAGCGGCACGGAAGCGCGTGTACCACGGCTTCCGTGCGCTGCGCGAAAATCAGACCGTTCGCCGCCCGGCCACCTTCAAGTAGATGAAGAGGACGAGGATGGCGCCGACGATGGAGGAGATCCAGCCGCCGGGGGTGAAGCCCCAGGTGCCGTCCGCCGTCGCGTTGCCGCCCCAGAGCGCGTGGCCGATGAGGCCGCCGACGAGGGAGCCGACCATTCCGAGGACGGCGGTGGTGAGCCAGCCCATGTGCTGGCTGCCTGGATAGATGGCCCGGGCGAGCAGGCCGATGACGAGACCGAAGATCAGGAAGCCGATGAGATGCATTTGCGTTCTCCCGCGCAAGAGGTGTTCGGGATCACGTTATGCATGCTGCGTCAGCGCCGCACCGTGTAGCGCAGCCGCTGGAGCGCCAGGATGCCCAGCCCCACAGCGGCGCCGAGCGCCCAGCCGCCCAGCACATCCGTGGGCCAATGCACGCCCAGATAGACGCGGGAGATGCCTACCAAAAGCGCAATGACGATGCCCACCGCAGAGAGGCGCGGAGCGGCCCAGCTGAAGACGGTGGCGGCGGCGGCGGTGTTGGTGGCGTGCGCCGAGGGAAACGAGAGCCCGGACCCGCAGCCGTCGGGATGGGGAACGTGCGCGGGATCGGCGTTGCAGGGGCGGATGCGCGCGACCTGCGGCTTGACCAGCCGGACCGAGATCAGATCGGCGGCGCCGATGGCGAGGCAGAAGAAGATCATGCCGAGCAGGCCCTGCGGCGACTTGAGGAGGATGTAGATGGCGGCGACGACGCCCAGCGCGGCGAGGAGGAGCCGGTTGGAGGCGGCCGACATGACGAAGTCCAGCCAGGCCACGCCGGGGCGGTTGAAGAAAGGAAGCAGGTCGAGGTCGATGGGCGGGGTCGGCAAGGAGCGGGAAGCTAGCACTGTTCGGAAAAAATCGACTCGGGTGCGGCGGGTTTCGGCCTCGCTGTCCGTCACCAGGGTCACAAATCTCACCGCGAAGGCGCGAAGGGGGTGGGTGGCAGCGGCTCCAAACCAACCCTCGTGTCTTCGCGCCTTCGCGGTGCGCCTTAAAAGGTCTGCGTCCGATGGATGATGTTTCCGCTTTGCTGGAGGCGCCCGAGACAGAGGAGGAGCGGCGCGTCCTCGACGCGCTGACGGGCGATCCGCGGCGGGTGCTCGCGGCGGCGCGGCTGCGGGCGGGGCCGGGAGCGCTGCGACTGAGGCGGCGGCCGCGCTGGGTGACGGTCGGCGGCATCGCGGCGGCGTGCGCGGCGGCGGTGGCGCTGGCGGTCCTGCGACGACCGGCGGATCCGGCGGCGGTGCTGCGCAGCCTGCAGGGCGAGTCGCGGCCGCTCGAGCTGTCGGTGAGCGATCTGCCCTGGGCGCCGTGGCAGCCGCGGCGCGGGGCGCAGGCAAAGGACCTCGATGCGCCGCTGGGTATGCTGCTCGACGCTGCCGAGCACAATCGGCCCGGAGCGCGCCGCGCGCTGGCCACGCTCTACCTGCTGCGCGCCGGGCCGGGGGATCTGGGCCGCGCCCAGCAAGAGCTGTCGCGCGCGAGGGAGGAGCCGCTGGCCGACAACGACCGGGGCGTCGTGCTCGCGCTGCAGGGCGATCCCCTGGGCGCCCTGGAATTCTTCCTGCGCGCAGGCGCGAAGTTCAACGCCGCGCTCATGCTCGAGAAGCTGGGCGCGCGCGAGCGGGCGGCGCTGCGGTTCGACGAGGTGGCGCAGGGCGGCTGGAGCACGGAGGCGCAGCAGCGCGCCCGGGCGATGCGGGTCGAAGGTCCGTCGCCTGCGCCGTCGCCGCGGCGCGAGAATCTTCTGGCGCTGCTGGCGGCCGAGACGCCCGCCCAGCTGGCGGCGGCGCAGGAGAAGGCGCCGCCCGATCACCTCGCGCTCTCGCGCAAGCTCGCCGCTGGCCAGCTGCCGGAGCATGCGCGCCTCTACCGGAGGTACCTCTCGCTGCGCGAGCGCGCGGTGGCGGGGGGCGAGGTGCGCGAGGTGGAAGAGTTCGCGCGGCTGCCCGCCGTCCAGCAGGATCCGCTGCTCTGGGCCCCGGCGCTGCAGCTCGCGGGCTACCTCCACGCGGCGCGCGGCGACTGGCGGGAGGCGCAGCAGTTCGAGGCCGCGCTTTTGGGCGCCTGCAAGGTGAGGGGCTGCGTGGTCGAGAACGAGGCCATCGCCCTCGACGAGCTGGCCGACCTTGCCGGCCGCGACGGCGACCTCCAGAGCGCGCACCGCTTTCAGGATGGCGCGGAGCAGCTCTTCTCCTCGGTGGGCGCGTCGCTGCAGCTCGGAGAGCTGCAGCGCAAGCGGGCGGCGCTCTACCACGAGGAGAACAACCCGGAGGACGCGGCTAGAGCGGTGACCGCGGCGCTGCGGCAGCTGGCGGGTGTCGAGCGGCCCGCCCTGGCAGCGGCGCTCGAGCTGGCGTCGCAGATCGAAGCGCGGCGCGGCCACCACCTGGCGGCGCGCGAGCTGGGCGAGGCGGCGCTGGAGCTCGCCAGGGGCAGCCGCGATCTGGAGGTGGACATCGCGGCGCTGCTTGCCACCAACGCCGTCGAGCAGGGAGACCTGGGCCAGGCGAGTGCAGGGCTGGCGAGGGAGATCGCGGGGCTCGGCGAGGCCGGCCACCAGAGCGGCGTCGCGGCGCTGCGCAGGCGCCTCGCGGAGGTGCGGCTCCGGCAGGGCGATGCGGCAAGCGCGCTGGACGAAGCCGCGCGTGGGCTGCAGCTCGCGCCTGCGGGAAGCTGGGAGTGGGACCGCGTAGCGCTGCACCTCGCGCACGGGAGGGCGCTGCGGGCGCTGGGCCGGGAGGAGGAGGCGCGGGCGGAGCTGGCGCGAACGCTGGACGAGGTGGCGCGCGACGTGGCCGAGTCGCCGGATCCGGCGGCCTATCTGTCGCAGGCGCGGGGGCTGATCGCCGAAGTGGCGCTGTCCGCGAAGAGCGCCGACTTGCTGGCGCTGCCGCTCGACCGCCTGCGCGCCGCCGCGCTGCACGTGGCGCCGGCGCAGGCGGGCTGGTCGCGGGCGCTGCCGGAAGGCGCCTGCGTGCTGGTGCTGGTCCCCGGCGACGGGTTTACGCTGCAGGCGGTGGCGCGGCGCGACGGCGGCGAGGTGCGTCGCGACAGCGGAGAGGCGCGGCGCGGAGGCGAACAGGTGCGGCGCGGAGGCGAAGCGTCCTCGCCGCCCGCCGCCGGAGCCCCGACGCCGGCCGGAATTTCTTCCGGGACCGAGGGCTGCGAGGAGCTATGGATCTTTGCCGGGCCGCCCCTCGACGCGCTCGACCTGCCGTCCGCGACCGGCATCGCCACCTCGCTGACCCGGCTGCTGGCGCTGGAGCCGGGGGCGCCGCGCAGCGCGCTTTTCGTCACTGCGGAAACGCGCGGCGACATCGCGGCGGTGGCCAGCGCGCTGCCCGGCGCGGACCTCGAGCGCACCGCGCTCACGAAGATCGCGCAGGTGACCGAGCTCTCCGGCGAGCGGGCCACGCCGGACGAGGCGCTGCGGCTCGCGTCCGGCTTTGCGCTCCTGCACTTCGCGGTGCACGGCTTCCAGGGCAAGGTGCTGCAGCTGGCCGGCGAAGGCGGGCGGCTCGCCGCGCGGGACATCGCCCGGGCGCACTTGCAGGCGCAGGCGCGGGTCGTGCTCTCCTCCTGCGAAGCCGGAACGCCCGGGCCCTCTGGCGTCGCTTGGGCCTTTGCGCGGGCGGGCGCGGTGGCCATCGCGGCGGCGCGCGGTCCGATCGACGACGCCGCCGCGGCGCGCTGGTCCGAGGGCTTCTACGCCGCCCTCTCTGCGGGGCAGCCTTTCGCGCGGGCGGCGCGCGCGGCCAACGAACGAGATCGCACAACGTCCTTCATCGTGGTGAAGTAGCGCCATGTCCGAGCTCGATCCCGTCGCGGAGCGAAGCGTCTCGTTCCTCTTCACGCGCTGCCAGGCCCGCCTCGACGGCGACGACCTGGTGGTCGCCGTCCCCGAACCACAAGTGCAGTGCCGCGCCGGCAGCGGCGACACGCTGCACTGGGAGGCACCGCAGCCGATCAGCGATGCGGTGACGGTGGACTGCGAGCCCGGCCCGCACCAGCGCGCCGACCGCAGCGAATATCCGGTGGCGCAGGCGTACCCGAGCAGCATCGAGTTCCGCTTCACCGGCGCCGTCTGGTACGGTCGCGTCCCGCTGCGGCACGGCTGGGCGCTCTGCGTGCAAGGAGCAGTGCGATCGCTGGCCGGGCTACCTGCCGACTGGACCGCGCGCGACGCCGTGCTGGTCGAGACGACCTTTACCGCGCCCGAGCGCCCGCCGCCGCAGTCCGGCCCCCAACTCGCGCGGGCCGTCGCGGACGGGGGCGGACCGGTGAACGGCCCGCACCTGCCTTATCCTTGATTCCCCCGCCGGCGTGGTACAAGCCGCACCGGACCGAGGAGACTGACGATGGCGCGGATGGTGATGTGCAAGAAGCTCGGCAAGGAGCTGCCCGGGCTGGAGTTCAAGCCGTTCAACAACGATCTGGGCCAGCGCATCTACGACAACGTCTCGCAGGACGCCTGGAAGCTGTGGCTCGAGCACTTCAAGATGATCATGAACGAGTACCGCCTGGCCGGCGGCTCGGAGCAGGCCAACCAGGTGCTCTTCGATCAGGCGGAGAAGTTCTTCTTTGGCGAGGGCGCGCAGCTGCCGCCCGACTACAAGCCGCCCGCCGCGAAGGGCTAGAAAGCCGTGCAGGGGCAGGGCGACATCCTCGTCGTCAGTTGCTACGAGCTGGGCCGGCAGCCGGTGGCGGCGGCGGGCGCGCTGGCGGCGCTGGAGAGCGCGGGGTTCCTCCCCGCGGTGCAGGACGTCGCGGTGGACAAGCTCTCGGAAGCGGCGCTGAAGCAGGCCCGGCTGATCTTGATCTCGGCGCCGATGCACACCGCGCTCCAGCTCGGCGTCCGCGTCGCTGCCCGCGCTCGAGCGGTCAATCCTTCCGCGCACGTCGCCTTCTTCGGCCTCTACGCCGCCTTGAACGCCGAGCATCTGCGAGAGCGCCATTGCGACTCCGTCATCAGCAGCGAGGATCCGGCCGCGCTGGTCGCACTCGTAGGCCGCCTCGCCCATCCCGGCTCGCAGCCCGCAGCGCGCAGCCCGCAGCGGCCCTCCTTTCCTTCCCGCCGCGCGCTGCCCACCCTCGACCGCTACGCCCGCCTCGAGATCGACGGCGAATCGCGCCTGGTCGCCTCGGTCGAGGCGACACGCGGCTGCAAGCACCTCTGCAAGCACTGCCCCATCGTGCCCGTCTACGGCGGCAAGTTCGTGGTGGTGCCGCGCGAGACCGTGCTGGGCGACATCGCGCAGCAGATCGAGCAGGGCGCCCGGCACGTCAGCTTCGGCGACCCCGACTTCCTCAATGGCCCGACCCACGCGCTGCGCATCGTCCGCGAGCTGCACCAGCGCTGGCCGCAGGCCACCTTCGACGCCACCATCAAGATCGAGCACCTGCTCCAGCACCGGGCGCTCCTGCCGGAGTTGGTTGCGTGCGGGCTCCTCTTCATCACCAGCGCCGTCGAGTGCCTCGACGACGAGATCCTGCGCCGTCTCGACAAGGGGCACGTGGCCGCCGATGTGCCGGTGGCGCTGCGGGCGGTGCGCGCGGCGGGCGCGGAGCTGCGGCCGTCGCTGATGCCCTACACGCCCTGGACGCGCCTCGAGGACTTGCCCGCGCTCTTCGACTTCGCGGTCGAGCACGACCTGGTCGATGCCATCGATCCGGTGCAGTACACGATGCGCCTGCTGCTCCCGCCCGGCTCGCTGCTCCTCGACCGCGCCGCGCCCTGGCTGCGCGCCTTCGACGCCCAGGCTTTTTCCTGGAGCTGGGTGCATCCGGATCCGCGGGTCGATGCGCTCTGGCGCTCGTCGGCAGAGCTGGCGCGCCTCGAGGCGGGCAGCGATCCGCGCGCGACCTTCGTGCGGCTGCGCGACCTCGCCGACCGCGCCGTGCAGCGGACCCGCACCGCTCCTTTCGTGCCGCCCCCGCACCGGACCTCGCCGCGGCTGAGCGAGCCCTGGTTCTGTTGAGCAGAGCCGACCGCGGGCCAGGTTGGCCTGCTCTAGAGATTCACCGGGAGGCGTGGCGCGACCACCGCCTCGATCTGTTCGCCGGCCGTCCGCAGCGCTGCTTCTACCTCCGCCGGCGTGTCTGCGCGGGCGAAGACGAAGCCCAGGTACGACGCGCCCTCGGGCAGCGGCACCAGCTCTTCGCGCAGGTGCGCGGTGATGACCACGTCCTCGATGAACGGCACCGCCCGCGCATGCTCGACGCCGCGCACCGCCTCCAGAGTCCCGCGGCGGCGGATGGGCAGCATGAGGACGCCCGCAGCGCGCGCTTCCCTCGGCGGCGGCGGCGCGGCGCCGCCCAGCGCGTGCCGCAAG
>JANXXR010000367.1 GCA_025350525.1 Deltaproteobacteria bacterium | reverse complement strand
TCCTCGGGATGCTCCTTGGCCATGTTGATGGCATGCTCCTGGAGCTCAAGGCGCTTGCGCTCCTCGACGGACATCGATACCTCGATATTCTGCTCCTCGGCCTGGCGGATCGCGTTCTCGCGAAGCATGCTCTGCTCGATCGCCCGCTTCTCCTCGGAAATGCGCCGGCGCCTCTCGAGCTCGCGGGAGACGACGCGGCTTCCGAGGTCGAGACCCGCTTTGGCGAGGATGCGGTTGGAGTAGGCGCCGATGGGCACCTCGGCGGCGCCCAGCACGATGCGGCGGGCCTTGGGCAGGTCGGCGAAGACGCGCAGGCCGGCGGGGTTGTCGCGCGGTACGACCAGCACCAGCTGGTTGTGGGCGAAGATCTGCGGGCGCGGCGCGAGCGCTCCGAGCAGCGCCATCTGCTTTTCGTCGGCGCTGGCGAAGACGTCGGCCGCGGCCCCGTTCTCCAGCTGCACCCGCAGCTGCTGTGATCCGGCGAACTGCAGCGCCACCGTGACCCCTTGGCGCTGCCCCTCGAACTGCCGCGCCACCTCCGAAAACGCCTCCCGCAACGACGACGCCGCAAAGACCGTGAGCTCCTGCGCCTTCGCCCCATGTCCCAGCAAGCAGAGCACCGCAGTCAGCGCCGAACACATGCCTCTGGCCTGAAGCCTGAAGCCTGAAGCCTGAGGCCTGCCCCTCACCCCCTCACGTCCGCCAGAACCTCTCCGCACTGCCGCGACTCGTACGCCGCGATCGCGCCCAGGTCGCGGCGGAAGGCGGCGGAGGCGAGCGTCTCGAGGAGGCGGGCGCCGCGCGGCTCGCGCGCGAACTCGAGGGGCACCACCAGGTCGGAGCGCTCCTCCGCCAGGGGAAGGAAGCGCAGTTCGGCGGCCAGCGCGGCGCTCTCGGTGGTGACGCCCGCGTCCACCGCGCCCAGCGCCACCGCCTGCGCGACTTCAGCGTGGCTGCCCAACACGGTCGCGTGGACGGCGCCGACGCCGTGCTTTGCGAGGAGCCGGTCGAGCAGGCGGCGGGCGCCGGCGCCGGGCTCGCGGGTAGCGACGCGCAGGCTCTTGCGGCCCAGATCCTGGACGCCGCGGATGCCGCGGGGATTCGACCTGGCGACGGCGAGACCTTCGCGCCAGCGGGCCAGGTTGACGACCAGCGCCTCGCGGCCGGGCAACAGCGCGCGCACGAAGGGCACGTTGAACTCCCGCGAAGGTTCGTCGTAGAGGTGGGCGCCGGCGAGGTGCGCCTCGCCGCGGGCCACCGCGCTCAGCGCCGCGCTCGAGGCCGCCTGCAGCCAGACCAGCCGCACGCCGGCGCGCCCCTCGGCGAGGTGCGCCGCCAGGAGGGCCAGCGCCGGATCGCAGCCGGCCACCACCACGGTCCCGCGCAAGGATTCGAGCGGGCGCAGGGGAAGGGCGCGGCGGGAGCGGGGCTGGAGCAGGCCGTCAGCGGAGGTGGAGAGCGCGCCGGCCGGCAGCGCATGCGAGATCCAGTCGCCGCCGATGGAGGCGAGCACCACCCGTCGCGAGCCGCGCGCCGCCTGCAGCGGCAGAGCCGGCCGCACCCGGAGCCCAGGCGCCGGCTCGAGCGCGAAGAGCTCCTCGACGGTGCGTTCCAGCGCGGAGGCGAGCGCCAGCGCCACCGCGGTCGAGGGATCGCTGCGGCCGGACTCGATGCTGGAGACGGTCTGCCGCGAGACTCCGGCCAGGCGTCCCAGCTCCTTCTGCTCGAGCCCGCGCGCGAGGCGCAGTTGCCGGAGTTGGTTCCTCATCGGCAACGGTGTCGCGCATGCTTGTCACCGCGTCAAGTGGTCGCGTCACCGCAGTGGCGGTCGACCACCTCGAAGAGGGTCTTGAGATCGAGCGGCTTCTTCAGCGCGGCGGTGAGGCCGGGCTCCCGGCCCTTCTCCTCGATGCGCGCGTCGGCGGTCACCAGCACCACCGGCAGCGTCGAGAGCTGCGGGTCGGCGCGGATGGCCTGGAGCACCTGGGCGCCGTTCATGGGCGCCATGTTCCAGTCGAGCAGGACCAGGCAGGGGAGGCCTTGGCCCTGCTTCAGCCATTGCAGGGCCGCCGCTCCGTCGCCGACAGCGACCGCCTGGTGTCCTTCGTCCTCCAAGGACCACCTGCTTCGCAATCCACAGCCCGAGCCCGAACCCGCCATACTCCCGCGCGGCGGCGGCGCGGGTGAAGCGCTCGAAGATGCGCTGCTGCTGGTCCGCGGCGATGCCGATGCCGTGGTCCCGCACCTCCACCAAAGCCTGCGCATCTTCGCGCCGGCCGCAATCTCAATGGGCCCGCTGGCGCCGTACTTGATTGCCTTATCAACCAGGTTGGTGAGCAGCTGGTCGAGCCGCAGCGGGTCCCAGAAGCCGGGGAGCGGTTGCCCCGCCTCCAGCCGGAGCTGTCCGGGCGAAAGGCGGCTCTCGAAGCGGCCGCACACCTCCCGCAGCACCGTCGCCAGGTCGACGGGTTCGGGCTGGAGGCGCAGCTGCCCGCGGGTGATGCGGGTGACGTCGAGCAGCTCGTCGATAGCCGCGCCAGGCGCTCGCCCGCCCGGCTCGCCTTGCCCAGACGCTCGTTCAGCCGGCCGGCAGTCACCTGCCGCTCGACGCCCTGTACTTGTAGAAGCATGGCGGCGAGCGGCGTACGCAGCTCGTGGGAAGCGATGGAGAGAAACGCCTCGCGCAACCGGACCGCCTCTTTGGCCTCGGCCAGGGCGGCGTCGCGCTGGGCAAGAACCTGCCGCTGCTCCTCGACGTCGGTGTTGGTCCCGAACCAGCGGACGATCTCTCCGGCAGCGCTGCGCACCGGGTTGACGCGGGTGAGGAAGTGCCGGAAGCGGCCGTCCGCGCCCCGCAGGGGGAAGGTCATCTCGAACGGTTGCCCGCTGCGGATCGACGTCTGCCAGCGCTCGAGCACCCGGGGCAGCTCGACGGGGTCGTGCACGCTCTGCCAGCCCCAGCCTTCCATCTGCGCGGGGACGGTCCCGGTGTACTCGTACCAGCGGCGGTTGTACCAGAAGATGTGGCCGTCCGGTCGGGCCATCCACGCCAACTGCGGAATCGTGTCGGCCAGCAGTCGCAGCTTCTCCTCGCTCTCCCGTAGCCCCGCCTCGGCCCGACGCTGGGCGGTCATGTCCTGGTGGACTAGCACGACTTCTCG
>JANXXR010000489.1 GCA_025350525.1 Deltaproteobacteria bacterium | reverse complement strand
AGGCCGGGTGCTCTACCAGGCTGAGCTAACGAGGCTTGGAAAAACACACCCCGCGACACCTGGGAGGGGCAGGCGCGCGGGGGAGCCAGGCCAGAAGCCCGACACTTTTAGTTTACCACGCCTTCCAGTTCGGGGTGGTTCGTGCGGATCTTCCAGCAGGGGGTCTGCCCGACGCCCGTCTGGTCCGTGCCTGAGCCCAGCACTTTGCGCGAGTCGGTCCCCGTGAGGATGCCGCGGGCTAGCAGATCGTCCTTGATCTGCGTGTAGTCGAAGTGATGCTGCTCGAGCCACGTCTTCACGTGGTGCCGATCGATCCACAGCGTATTGGAGTCCCGCTCGTACCGCGAGGAGAGGGAGCGCATCGGCCTCAAGCCCACGCCGGTCATGTCGGCGTTCAGCTTCGTGACCACGAGGCGCTCGCCCACGTGCTCATTCAGGTACTGGGCGAGCACAGACACAGAGCTGATCACGGTGTCCTGCACCGCGCCGCGCATGCGCTGGGTCTCCTGCAGCAGCCAGGAGCGAATGCAATCCGGGTTGAAGTCGATCAGTCCAATATCGCGCGCGAGGTGGCCGGCGTACAGGGTGAAGGCAACCGCCTGGCTCCAGAAGCGTTCCTTCGGGTCCATGCCGAAGGCCTTCTCGGCGCGCTGCATGGCCACACCCAGTTCAGCCTTGATACGATCGCGGTTGTTGATGAGGTGCTCAATGTAGAGCGGGCCTGCCACGCCGTAGTTCTCCGCGAGCACTGAGTGCACGATCGGCGCCACCTCGATGAAGGCCCTCGAGCGCGGGAAGCGGAATTCGAAGAGGCGCATTGACTCGGCCTCGGCGTTCTGCTTCTCCAGCTGGAGCTTCGCCTGCAGCGAATCGTTGGTGCTGGTTACGAGGATGGTTGCCCACTCGGCACCCTCGCGCAGCGTGTAGTCCTGGCGCATGCTGTCGCGCCCTTTGCCGGTGGACACCGTGTAGACAAGATCCCGCAGTTCTTTCGGGATGATGGTGGTCACCTCGTCCATGTAGACGGGGATCGAGTAGTACGCGCCGATGCGCTGCGTGCGCGCGAGGTTCGTGTCGTTGCGCTTTATCCACGTGAGATCCGGATGACCGTAGACGCTGGCGAGGAACTTGCCCATCGTGCTCTTGCCGGCGCCCGTGTCGCCCAGTGCGGAGACCGTGAAGCCCTGGCGCGCATCGAGCTTGAGTAGGGGCGCTGCGAACGCGCAGAGCAGCATGAAGGCGTGTGCCTCGAGACCCGGCGTCTGGAAGATGCACGTGAGATCGCGCCACGGCGTGATCGTGCCCTGCGGGCGCAGATGCTCGAGGAACCCCTTGGCGCCGTGCGAGAAGCCGGCTTGCAGGATCTCCCCCTTGCGGTAGAGCTTGTCGCCCAGCACGAACTCGGTGTCCTCGGTCTTCCACCCTTGGGCCTTGAAGAGCTTGCGCATCTTCGTTTCTTCGCGGATCTTGCGGATATAGGAGTCAGCGTACATGGCCATTTTGTTCCTGATCAGCGGCTGGATGTGGTTATCCCGCAGCACAGTTTCAAAGTCCTTCGGCGAGGCAAGGAGCGAGGAGCGCAGCGTGCACTCGCGCCAGCCTTCCTGCGGCAACCAATGGCGAATGCGCATCGTCTCGTAGCCAAGTTGCTCATCATACGCCAGCTCCGTGGGGAAGCAGTCGTATTCATAGATCTTGTGGGTGATGCCCTCTTCCTCGATGTAGATACCGCCCTTCTCCCCGCGCGTGAAGGGCGACGGGACCGAGGGCAGTACCTGCTCGACTATCTTGCCCGCAACCTCAGTGCTGACCACCGGTGTCGGGGCCGCCTGGATGACGGTGCCAAGTTGCGCAGGCGACGATATCTTGCCGCGGAATGGGCAACCTTCGCAACCTCCCGGGTTACGATCCTCAAAAGTTGCACAGAGAGTCGGTCCCAGAGACTGAGATCGGATCTGGATAATTTTCTTGTTGGTCTCGTCTTCGCTGTAGGCGGCATGGCCTGCGCTCCATTGGTGGATGAGTACGTCGCCCTCGGTCGCGTGGCACATCAGCTGGATCGCGGCGTACCAGTGTGGCTCGACCACGTTACCGCGCGTGTCGCGCACCTTCGCCAGCTGGGCACAGCGGTCGGCGACCTTCGTCGCGGAGCAGGGCGGGAAGTCGTGCTTGACCGCGAACGCCGCGTTGACGTCTTCGGTCGCCGCGGTGCTCTTGCGGACAGACTCGACTACCTTGGCGCCGGAAGCCTTGACGGCGCGATCGACATGGGATTTGAATGTGGCGTAGTCGATGTCCGGCGCGTCAGCGACCAGCTCAACGGCGCGCGGGTTGTTCTGATGTTTCCGGTTAGTTGTCCCCACTGGCCGGAGTACGCGCGCCATGTCGCCAGTGCAGACCCCGTCGGTCTTGAACTCATGCGCCGCGGCCAGCGCCTTAAGGCCGCTCGCGGTTTGCTTCCATGTTTCGGGGAGGATCTCATGGACCAGGGTCCAGTAAACATGGATGCCGCCGCCTGACGATACGATCATCGGGATCGGCAGCGAGACGGTATTGCAGAAATCGACCAGCGAATTCAGCGCCTCTTCCTGCGACTCGAACTTGAGGGGGTTACCGGCTTCGACGTCGAGGTCCATCCAGAAGCACTTGAGAGCGCGCACATTCGAATGCGTGCGCACTTGGTACCAGACCTCGCCGTTCGGCTTGGTCGTCGCCACCTCGCGGTCACGGTAGACGGCGCAGGCGTGATAGGTCGGGACGCCCGAGGCGTCATATTCGGCCGCGTAGCGCGCGGCCTCCTCTATCGTGTCGCAGACCTGGTGCCGGAACTTGCCCTTCAGCAGCCGGGCGACAACATAAAGTCCCGTGGCTGGCCAGATCCGGCGCAGAAAATCAGTCGTGTTCAAGCGGCTCCCTGTTGCGCACCCCCTTACTGCAAAATGGGCGCGGGCTTGAGTTGTTGGAGTGTCTTCGCCATGGAGCGGATGCGCACCTCGCGCGTCTGTTTAGGCAGCGGACCGAGAGGCAACAGGCGCTTGCCCATCGCCCCTAACAGGGCCGTGGTAATTACCGTGGCCATGCGTGCGGTGTACGACCCGGGCCGGGGATCACCGCCCCCCGCCCAGGTATGCACCGTCTGCCGACTCACGCCGTAGAGGGTGGCCAGCTCGATCTTCGTGAGCCCGGCCCCCTCCAGTACGCGCTGGAAGCTCATGGGTTACTGTACCGCCGGCAGGCCGAGCTTCTTGCGCAGGAGTTCGGCCAGGCTCGCACCTGCCGCGGCGGCGCCAGCGGCCGCCAGGACGGGCGCAGGAGCGGTAGTGTTGGTCGCAACAGTGGCAGCGCCGAAGCCAGTCGCAGCGGTTGCCGCCGCTGTAACAGGCGCAGGAGCGGCCGCCGGGCGGGG
>JANXXR010000485.1 GCA_025350525.1 Deltaproteobacteria bacterium | reverse complement strand
CCGTAATGGGTCGGGTTCGAGAGCTGCTGGCACTGCCGGTTTGCGGTGCCGTGGCTCGGTGTCACGCCCTTTGCGACGAAGTGCTGCGTGCCGGAGAACTCGTAGCGGCGGACGTTCCCGGGCTGGTGGATGTCCCGGGTGCCGTCCTCGTCCGTGTCCACCAGCGAGGAGCGGAACTGCCACCATTCGGTGCCGCTGTCGGTGTGGATGACCTTGGGGTCGGTGCGCGGCCGCTTCAGGATACCGTCGCGCGCCTGACCATCGTGGTCCCCGTCGTCGTCGTGGTCGCCGCCCGGGCCGAACAGCGGGTTGTTGCGCACGGCATACGCGCGCGGGAAGTTGTCGTCAGGCACGTAGCGCTCGCGGTGCTGCACCGTGAACGGGTTGGGCTGGGCGAAGCGGTAGTTAAGGAAGAGCTTCTGCACGCCGGGGATGTCGATGTGCATGCCCTGGCAGACGCGCCGCCCCAGCTCGTCCTCGTTGAAGCCCTGGTAAAGGTAGTCGCGGTAGTACATTCCGCTGGAGGAGATGCCGTCGCAGATCGTGGTGGTGACGCCAGCGGCGGGGTTGGCGTTGCCGGCGTCGTCCGCAGAGGCGTGGCGGAGGAAGGAAACGAAATCGCGCGAGGTGACGTAGCCGAGGCCCATCACCGGCGAGCCGGTGGCGCGGTAGCGCAGTTCGTACACGCGGTTGTTCTGGAATCCTCCGGCGAGACAGATGTCGGTCGTGCTGGGCACGCCGGGCGGACCGGAGGGGCAGCTTGCGAACGACCATTGCGAGGGCGGAACCAATTCCCCCGCGGGGATCGCGGGGGCGCTGGGACGTGGCGAGTCGCTCGGCCGCATGCGCAGCTCCGCCTCGGCCCCGACCTGGTTGGTGGAGACGGTTGCGTAGCTCTTGAAGGCAGTCCCGCCGCTCAGCGGCAGCGTGAAGGGCGTGCCACCCCCGAAGTTGCGGTCGGAGAACTCGGTGAGGATGCGCTCGGTGATGGGTCGGCCCTCCTCCATTGCAATGGGGAAGTTGACCGTGAGCCGGCTGTTGCCCGGGGCGATGTCTGCGCCCCAACCCACCCAGGCGACCACGTAGCCCTGCCGCATCAGGAAGCCGTTGCCGAGGTCGAAGGCCGTGAGCGGATTGTTGTTGTTCGCGGTGGGCGGTGTGTCGTTGAGCATGGTGAGCGAGATCTTGTTTCCGCGGTTGTTGACCTCGAAGAAGAGGCCGCGGTTTCCCCTGCTGCGATCGACCGGGCGCAGGATCACCATGTCCGCGGAGAACTCCACTTTGCCTTCCGCATTGCGCTTTGCCTTGTCGAGATCGAACACGACCGCATTGTGCGGATTCTTCGGATCGACCTCGAAGTAGACGGTGCCGGTGAGCTTCTCGTAAGGGCCGTTCGCGCCGAATGACGCCCCTCCGGCAAGCACCTGCTGCGATGCGATGACGATCCTCGTCACCCGCGCTTCCACGCGGGCCGACAGCAGACAAACGGCCGCGATCAGTGCGGCTGAAAGAGGTGACCTGTACATGGGCATCGGAGTCCCTCCAGCGGCGGGAAGGCGGGAACCTAGCTGGCGGCCCTCGACCGATCTTGCTCAAACTTGCGTTTGTGATTTCTTGCAAATGCCCGTCAAGGGCTCGTCCCGGTAGCCTGGCAGCATCAGGCTCTTGCTCGTGCAGCGGCGCGCGGAGGCCCGGCTGGCTCGCCGCGTCTTGACATCGTCCCCCCAAGAGTCCAGCAACAGCCGCACAGGCGAAACACGCTCATGACGGATTTGCCATTGGCGCGAGTTTTGGTGGAGCGGGGGGGCGCCATGACAATCGACGCGAGGATCCTCGGCCTCGACCTGGCAAGCGGACGTCGCTTGCCCGTCAGCGGACAACTGCCGCGCATCGCGAGCGGCGCCTTGTGGAAAAGCTTGCGCGTCGAGGAGGTGGCGATCCCTCTTGGCGAATGCCCCGAAACGACTCCGGTCAACCACATTGTCTGGACGGCGATGGGGACGTCCATGCTGGTGGAGACGACTGCCGACGCCCGTCGCTCGCGATGGCAGGTGCCGCCCGGTACGATGAACCTCTCGCCGGCGGGGTTGCCCGTCTCCGGCCGCTCGAGCCAGCCCGCGACCATCGTCATGGTCGAACTGGCGCCGCGGCTCGTCAGCGCGGCCGCTCCTTCCGGCGGGCGCGTCGAACTCCGGCCTGCTTACGGCGTCGACGACCCGCTTCTGGCACAGCTCGTGGCAACGCTGCGTGACGAGGCGTGCGCGAGGACGACCGCCGGGGGACGCCTGTACGTGGAGAGCCTCGGCATCACGCTCGCCGCCCACCTCGCCCGCAAGTACGCCGCCGCCGCTCCGACGCCTCGAGACCAGCATGGCGCCCTGTCCGCGAGCGTGTTGCGCCGCGTGCTCGAGTACATCGACGCCCACCTTGGGACCGACCTCGCCCTGGACCATCTCGCGCAAGCCGCCGGGATGAATGTCTTCGCCTTCGTCCGCAATTTCAAGCAGGCAACCGGGCTGCCGCCGCACCAGTACGTGCTGCGCCGGCGTATCGAACGGGCGAGGTCGCTGCTCGCGGACACCGGCGTCTCCCTCGTCGAGATCGCGCTGCGCTGTGGCTTCGGCGATCAGAGCAGCTTCTCCACGGCGTTCCGGCAGTGGACGAGGCTGACGCCGAGAGGCTACAGGAAAACGTGTCCTGATCGGCGTCCGCAGGAATTCACAAACGCAAGAATCAGCAAGAGCGGTAGAGCGGCGCCCGCTAGCTTCGGTTCCCCGTTGCAGGAGGAACTCCGATGACTCGACGCCTTCTACTCGCCGCGCTGCTCTTGGGCACCGCTGCGCTCGCCGCGAGCCCGGCCATTGCGGAAATTCCGTGCGGCAAACTCACCGGACTCGCCCTGCCGAACAACACCACAGTCGACACGGCAACGTCAGTTCCGGCAGGACCGTTCATCCGACCTGGCGCCACGACGCCCACCAACGTGCCCGCGTTCTGCCGCGTGGCGGGGACGTCTCGGCCGACCAGCGACTCCGCGATCCACTTCGAGGTGTGGATGCTGGTGACCGGCTGGAACGGGAAGCTCGACCACGGCGGCAACGGCGGTTACGGAGGGAGCCTGGGCACGCCGGCCGGCTTCATGCTCGATGGGCTGTTGCGCGGTTACGCCACCGCCGGCACGGACATGGGTCACAACGCAGCGGTCACGCCCGGTGCGAGCTTCGCGCTCGGGCATCCGGAGAAGATTGCCGACTGGGGCTACCGGGCGAACCACGTCACCTCGGTAGCCGCCAAGCTGATCATCACGGCCTTCTACGACGTAGCACCGCGGCTCTCGTACTTCACCGGCTGCTCTGACGGTGGCCACGAAGCGCTCATGGAGGCCCAGCGCTTCCCCGACGACTACGACGGCATCGTCGCCGGAGCCCCGGCGAATTACTGGACGCACCAGTCGGCGGCTTGGGTGTGGGAGGCGCGCGCAGCCCTCGACAACGCGGCGAGCTTCATTCCTTTGAGCAAGCTGCCGATGATCAACACGGCCGCGGTTGCTGCCTGCCCCGGGATCCTGCCTACCATCATCGACGACCCGACGCGGTGCAGGTTCGATCCTGGCTCGCTGCTGTGCGGGGGGGCGGACGCGCCGGACTGCCTGACGGCAGCGCAGGTGACAGCTGTCCGCAAGATCTACGCGGGGCCGCGCAACCCGCGTACCGGCGCGCGCATCTACCCCGGCCTGGAGCGGGGGAGCGAAGCCGCCGGCGGATCGCTCGGCGCCGGGGGAAGCTGGTCGCTGCTCATCGGTGGACCGCAGACGTTTCTGGGCGGCGACTTCTACAAGTACATGGTGTTCAACGACCCGGGCTGGGACTTCCACACCCTCGATTTCGACCACGACATCGCCTTCGCCGACGCGAAGATGGCCGCGGTCATCGACTCGACCAGCCCGGATCTGAGCGACTTCGAGGCCCTCGGTGGCAAGCTGATCCTCTACCACGGATGGGCGGACCCGCTGGTGAACCCGCGCAACAGCATCGATTACCTGCGGAGCGTCGCCGCCTCAGGGCACGGCAAGAGCGAGGATGACGACGACGGATTCGCGCACAGGACGAAGAGCTTCATCCGGCTCTTCATGGCTCCCGGGATGACCCACTGTGCGGGTGGGCCGGGCCTCAACACCTTCGACACCCTCACGGCGCTCGAGCGGTGGGTGGAGGAGGGCAAGGCGCCGGACAAGCTCATCGCGTCACACACTACGCTGGCCTTCCCCGACAACGTCATGTCGGCTACGCCGCCGCCGGGCGACTTCTCGCGGCCGCTCTGCCCGTGGCCGCAGGTCGCGCACTTTACCGGGAGGGGGAGCAAGACCGACGCCGGCAGCTTCGTCTGCGCACGCAGCGATCGCCATCGGGACCACGACTAGAGACGCCGGCAGCATCGATGTTCGTGGGGAAAACTCGTTGACCTGAACCCGGAGAAAATTCATGACGACTTCATTCATGCGCTTCACCACGTTGCTCGCCGTGCTTTGCGTTTCGGCGTCGGTCGCACGCGCGGACGACGGGAAGCGCGACGAGCGCGATCCCTGCGAAAGTGTCACGCCCGCCGCCGCAGGCGGACCGGTCCCCCGCAACGACGACACGCTGGTGGTCCGATGGCTCGGCACCACCAACTACGAGATCTCGTACCGGGGCCAGGTGCTCCTCTTCGACACCTACTACGATCGCGGCCCGCGCAACCGCCCCATCGGCCTGCTCCCCGAACAGGTGACGCGCGCGGACGCGATCTTCCTCGGCCACGGTCACTTCGATCACATGAGCGACGCCTCCTCCATCGCTTTGCGCCTTGGCATCCGCGCCGTGGGCGGCCCGCCGACCTACGAGAAGCTCCTCACCCAGGGGATGACCGACGGCCAG
>JANXXR010000454.1 GCA_025350525.1 Deltaproteobacteria bacterium | reverse complement strand
GTTGCCGCTCTTGCCGCCCATCGTCTGAAGGACGAGGTTGGGCATCGCGGTCTGGATGTTGTTCAGGCGCGCGTATCCGTCGAACTGCTCGCCGATGAAGCCGCCGCCGCCGCTGACGAAAGCTTCCAACGCCTGCTGGCTCGCGACCGGCAAGCCAGTCGAGTAATTCTTGCCGTCGAGGTGGATGATGCAGTCGAAGTCGTTGGGCGAGGGGGTCACGCCGTCCCAGTTGTATTGCGGAGGCGGACGCTCGGTGACCGCGTAGCCGGCGGTGTTCAAGGCGCTGACCAGCGCCGCGGTGCCGGCCGTGTCGACGTCGGCGAGCACCAGCACGCGGATGGCCGCGCGCAGCGCTGCGCCGTGAGCCGCGACCGTCTTCAATGGAGATGCTTGGTCGCGGCCGCAGGACAACGCCGTCGCGCAGATCGCCATCCACCAGAGCTGTGAAGTCTTGCGCCTCATCGGACACCCCTCGCGCGGACCCCGTTTCAGCTTCCGCGGGCCGACAGTACGAGAGGCTGCCAAGGGCGACACAAGGGAGCGGTCATCAGGATCCGTGAGGCGCTCAGCGTCCGGCGGAACAAGGGTGGGTCCGGCAGCCTGCGCGTGCAGTAGCGCTACTTCGCGACCGGCAGTCCCAGCGCCTTCCACTGGTTCATTCCGCCTTGGAGGCTCGTGGCCTTGCGCCCCTGGGCACGGAGCCAGTTGGCGGTGTTGGCCGAGCGCATGCCGCGCGCGCAGACGGCCACGATCTCGCGATCTCCCGGCACCTCAGAGAGCCGCACGGGCAGCTGATCCATCGGAATCAGCAGCGCCCCCGCGATGGCGCCCTCGGCCTGCACCTCGGGCGGGTTGCGCACGTCCAGCACCAGCGGCGCGCCGGGCTGCGAGAGCTTCTGCAAAAGCGACTTGGCGTCGATCTCGTTCATCGCGTCCTCGCCTGGCGGATGTAGCGGTCGAGATCCTCGCGGTCGATGAGCGAGAGGATCTCCAGCTGGTTGCCCTCGCCGCGCCGGTAGATGAGGCGGACGTCGGTGGCGATGCGGATGCGGTAGTAGTCGGGCAGCCCGCCCAGCGCCAGCGCCCGCAGGGAGCCGTGACGCCAGTCGCGGGCCAGCAGCGACACCTTGTCGAAGGCGGCCCGCTGCATGCGCCGGTCCCAGCGCTGGATCGAGTCGTAGAACTCGCGGGTGAAGATGGGGATCAGGAACGTCGCCGCCTCCTCGGCGCTGACCAGCTCCGCTTCCTGCGGCGCCTGCGCCACCGGAGCCGGCGCCTCCGCCGCCCGCCGCTCGAGGCCCTGCACCTGCCCGCGCAGCGACTCGCGCTCCTCCTGCGCCGTCCGCAATTTCTCGCTCAGCGATCGGTTCTCGTCGGCGAGGCGGCGCGCGTCGGACAGCGCCCTGCCCTCTCCTGCCGCTGTCAGCCGCGCCAGCTCCGACGAAGCGCGGTTGAACTCGGCGCGGACCGAGACCAGCTCGTCGCGCACCTCGCCCAGCGTCTTCTCCCGCGCCACCATGTCGGTGCGGGCGGAGGCGAGCTGGTCGCGCAGCGAGTCGCGCTCCTTGCCGGCGCGCTCGGCCTCGCGGTGCGCCTCCGCAACCAGCTTGCGCAGCTCCTGCACTTCGGCAGGCAGCTGCGCCTTGCGCGGCTTGGGATTGCGCGCCGGCGCGTCGAGCGCCTCCACCCCGAGGTCGATGGCGGCGAGCGCAAACTCCTGCAGCTTGGCGTCGTCGTCGAGGAGCGCCCGCCAGGCGAGCCGTGCCAGATGCTGCAGCGGATCGCCGGTGAAGAGCTCGAGCAGGTCGCGGTACTGCGCCTCGGAGAGCTTCTGGCCTTCGAAGACCGGGTTGCGCAGCGACTCCCGGACGGCGGTGTCCACCAGCGCCAGCGCATCCTTGGCGGAGTTGACCTCGTCGGCCAGCATCCGCGCCACCTGGTCCGGCGGCATCGCTTCGAGGCGGTAGCCGGGGCTGTAGAGCTTCAGCTCGCCGCAGAGCGCGAGCAGCCGCTTGTCGGGAAAACACAGCTCGAGCAGCTCGCCCAGCGCCCGCGCGTCGAGCTTGAGCAGCGGCAGCGGAGCGGCGGAGATGGGGATCTCCTCCACCTCGGCAGGCGGCGGCGCGGCCGCGGCTTTCTGCTGCTTGTTTTTCTTCCCCATCGCGGCGCCAAAAGACCGCGTATTCTCCGCTCATGCAAGGAGACTTTCGCGGCAGGCGCGCGCTGGTGACCGGGGCTGCGCGCAAGCTCGGGCGGG
The DNA here is from genome assembly GCA_025350525.1 of Deltaproteobacteria bacterium. Lineage (GTDB taxonomy): Bacteria > Myxococcota > Myxococcia > Myxococcales > 40CM-4-68-19 > 40CM-4-68-19. The sequence goes on along the minus strand of JANXXR010000454.1, from coordinate 11,371 downwards.
CCATCGCGCTGGCGCTGGGCCGGGGCGGCGCCGACGTCGCCGTGCACTACCGCAGCTCGCGCGCCGAGGCGGAGGAGACGGCGGCGGAGCTCTTGCGGCTGGGCGTGCGCGCGCCGCTGGTGCAGGGAGACCAGGCGCTGGAGCCGGAGCGCATCGTCCACGAGGCTGCGGCGGCGCTGGGCGGGCTGGATCTCTTGGTCTGCAACGCCGCCGAGTTCGAGAAGGTCGAAGCAGCGGCGCTCTCCCGTGCGCAGTTCGAGGCGATGCTGGCCGCCAACCTCACCGGGCCTTTTCTCTTGATGCAGGCGGCGCTGCCGCACCTGCGCGCTTCGCGCGGCGCCATCGTCACGCTGCTCGACCTCTGCGGCACCACCCAGGTGTGGAAGGGCTACGCCCACTACGCCGCGGCCAAGGCGGGCCTCGCCGCGCTGACCCGGCTGCTTGCGCTCGAGTGGGCGCCGGAAGTCCGGGTCAACGGCGTTGCGCCCGGCGCCATCACGGCGGACGACGCCGCGCTCCTGAAACGAATCCCGCTCCAGCGCATCGGAACAACGGAAGAGGTGGCCGCCGCCGTGCTCTTTCTCCTCTCGCAGGAGTTCGTCACCGGCCAGATCTTGCCGGTTGACGGAGGCCGCTCGGTGAATCCCTAGATCAACTCCACCCGCCCGACTATACTGAGGACCATGGAAACCCAGACCCAGAGCCAGCAGACCGAGGCGCCGCCCAAGCCCGCCACCCCCGTCCGCCTGACCGACAAGGCCGCCGCCATGGTCCGCGAGACCATCGAGCGCGAGAGCCTGGCCGGCTCCGGCCTGCGCGTCGCCGTGGTCGGCGGCGGCTGCTCGGGCTTCCAGTACAGCCTCGACATCGACAAGGAGGAGCGCGCCGGCGACCTGACCTTCGAGGTCAACGGCGTCAAGGTGTTGGTCGACCCGATGAGCTCGATGTACCTGATGGGCGTAGAGATCGACTACGTCGAAGGCCAGTTCGGGCAGAGCGGGTTCTCCTTCAAGAATCCCAACGCCAAGGCCACCTGCGGCTGCGGCTCCAGCTTCTCCGCCTAAGCGACATCTTCCGAAACAACCTCGAGGGAGAAGGCCCAGGCGGCTTTCTCCCTCTTCTTTTGCCCGCGCCGCGGCGCACGCTCGTCCGCAAGCTGTGAGTGCGCGCGGGCCCTCGACGGTTGGATATCCCGGGCCCCGTCGCCACGATTGTCTTCACCACAATGGAGGCACACGTGAAGAACATCGCCATCAGCGCGCTCGCCCTTGCCCTCGCGGCATTCGGCGCCCGCGCCCAGACCACCAGCACCACTGACAGCAGCACCACCACCAACCCGGCCAGCAACCCCTCCGCGCCCAGCACGGGCGAGGACAAGGGCTCGGCGGGGATGAAGAACAGCCAGAGCGGCAGCGCGACGGCCCTTCCCCAGGCGCCCGCGCCGAGCGACAACTCGGCTTCGGCGACGGCTCCCGCGATGCCCACCGACAGCGCCACCGCCAAGGACAGCGCCGCTGCTCCTTCCGACAGCGCCGCCACCTCGGGCAGCAGCAGGACCGATAGCACCACCGTCATCAAGCACAAGAAGCACCACCACAGCGGCCAGGGCCGCAGCAGCAGCGAGTCGAGCAGCATGCACCGCAGCACCCGCACGACTCCCGCCGCGCCCGACACCAGCACCGGCAGCGACACCAGCACGAGCGGCAGCGTGGCCGCACCGGCGCCGTCGGATTCGAGCGGCAGCCTGAACCAGCCGGCCGACAGCGCTAAGCCGTCGGACTCGACCAGCGGCAGCCTGAACAAGCCGGCCGACAGCGCCAAGCCGTCGGACAGCGTGCAGCAGCCGGCCGCGCCCAGCACCACCACGCCGGACACGGGCTCGACCACCGGCAGCGCGCCGAGCAAGGACCCGGGGATGTCGCCGAAGACCGGCGACGTGACCGGCCAGCCCACCGACACGCAGAAGCCGATCGACCAGAACCAGCCGACCAGCCAGTCGCCCAACAAGTAGCCTGGGCGGCGTGCGGCGGCGCTCGCCGGCTTGGTCTTTCACTCGCCGGCCATCCGCCGGCACTTTCACTCGCCGGCATGCGCCGGCTTTTCAGGGGGTACAAGATGCTGAAGGGAATCATCGCAGCGATGGCACTGGGGATGGCGCTGCCCGCGCTGGCCGACAAGGGCGACACCAACAAGGACATCAAGGACGCCGCCGCCGACACGGTGGACAACGCCAAGGACAAGCTCGGGACCGACAGCGGCACCGACAAGGCGAAGCGCCACATGGACAAGGGCACCCGCGGCGCCAAGCGCAAGGCGCGCCACACCAAGAACAACATCAAGAAGGACATGGGAGTTAAGTAGGACCCGCGCGGGCGGCGGGAGTTTTGTTGCGCTCCTGCCGCCTCGCTCGATGATGGCGGGATGGCGAAGAAGCCTCCCGAAGACGACAGCGGAATCGACGTCGTCCACGCTCCGCAGGATCTCTTCGGGGACCTCTACCACTCGCTCCTGCGCGCATCCTGGTGGGTGACCATCGGGGTCATCGCCGGGCTGGTGCTGGCGGTGAACTTCGCCTTCGCGCTGCTCTTCCTCTGGTCGGGCGGGGTCTCGGGAGCGCGGGCCGGCTCGTTCCGCGACGCCTTCTTCTTCAGCGTGCAGACCGCCGGCACCATCGGCTACGGGGCGATGTATCCGGCCTCGACCGCGGCGCACCTGCTCGTCACCGTCGAGTCGATCGCGGCGCTGGTGGTGGCGGCGGTGGCGACCGGGCTCATCTTCTCCAAGTTCTCCATCCCGCGGGCGCGGCTCGAGTTCGCGCGCGAGGCCTGCATCTTCCGCTACGACGGACAGCCGACGCTGGCGCTGCGCCTCTCCAACACGCGCAGCAACTACATCGTCGAAGCCCAGGTGCGGGTGACCCTGACCCGCGCCGAGACGACGCAGGAGGGCGTGCCCTTCTACCGCCTCTACGATCTGCGGCTGCTGCGCGACCGCTCGCCGGCGCTGGGGCGAAGCTGGCAGGTCATGCACTCACTGGGCCCCGACAGCCCGCTCTACGGCTACGACGCGGCGAAGACTCTGGCGACGGATCTCGAGCTCATCGTCTCGCTGACCGGCATCGACGGCACCTCCTCGCAGACCATCCACGGCCGTCACCGCTACCTGGCCGAGCAGCTGCGCTTCGGCTTCCGCTACGCCGACATGCTCAACGCCAAGCCCGACGGACGGGTCGAGCTGGACTACTCCAAGCTGCACGAGATCACGCCGGCGCCGCTCTAGCCGGAAGCGGGCAGGAGCCCCGAGTCCTTGAGCGCGGCCAGGATGTCGTCGACGCTGCGGTAGCTGAGCGAGAGCGGCTCTTGCTTGGCGTAGCGGACCACGCCTTCGCGGTCGATGATGAAGACCGACCGCCGCGCCGACCCGAGCATGCCGCGCACGCCGTACTCGGCGGCGACTTTTCCGCCTTCGTCGGCGAGGAGCGGAAACGAGAGCGCGTAGCTCTTGGCCATGCGCTCGTGCAGCTCCAGCGTGTCGGTGGAGATGGCCCAGAGGGTGGCCCCGGTAGCGACCAGCCGCTCGCGCTGATCCTCGTAGTGCTGCAGCTGGCGCAGGCAGACCGGGGTGAAGTCTCCGGGGTAGAAGGCCAGCACCACCACCTTGCCGCGCTGGGCCTGCAGGTGGTACGCGCCGGGCGGAACCCCGCTCAGCTCGAAGTCGGGTGCGTCGTCGCCGGCGCTCAGGTGCATGGGGCGAATGTAATCGAAACGAGGGCAATGCGCATGGAGGCAGTGATCGTCGATGCGGTCCGGACGCCGGTGGGAAAGCTGCGCGGGGCGCTCTCGCTCGTGCGGCCAGACGATCTCGGCGCGTATGTCATCGAACAGTTGCTCAAGCGGACCTCTGTCACCGAGGTGGACGAGGTCTTCTTCGGCTGCGCCAACCAGGCGGGCGAGGACAACCGCAACGTGGCGCGGATGGCGCTGCTCCTCGCGGGCCTGCCCGACCACGTGCCCGGCGTGACCATCAACCGGCTTTGCGCCAGCGGGCTCGAGGCGGCGGTGCAGGCGGCGCGGGCCATCCGGGTCGGCGACATGGACCTGTGCATCGCCGGCGGCGTCGAGAGCATGACCCGGGCGCCGTGGGCGGTGGCGAAGCCTGTGGACGGATTCGCCGGCGGGCCGCTGGTCTCCTTCGACACCTCGCTCGGATGGCGCTTCCCCAACCCGCGGCTGGCGGCGCGCTTCCCGCTCGAGAGCATGGGCGAGACGGCGGAGAACGTGGCCGAACACTACCGGGTGACGCGGGCGGCGCAGGACGCGTTCGCGCTCCAGTCGCACCAGCGGGCGCTGGCTGCTCATGAAAAGGGACACTTCCGCGACGAGCTGTTGCCGGTGACGGTGCCCGGCGTCGGCAGGAAGGAGGCGACGGTGGTGGACCGCGACGAGGGGCCCCGCGCCGACACCTCGCTGGAGAAGCTCGCGCGGCTCAAAGCCGCCTTCCGCGAGGGCGGCAGCGTGACGGCGGGCAACAGCAGCGGCCTCAACGACGGCGCGGCGGCGCTGCTCATCGCCTCGGCGGAGAAGGCTAAGGCGCTGGGCCTGCGGCCGCTGGCGCGCATCGTCTCCGCGGCCAGCGCCGGAGTGACGCCGCGGGAGATGGGGATCGGCCCCGTGCCCGCCACCCGGAAGGCGCTGGCCAAGGCGGGGCTGAAGGCTTCGCAGCTGGATCTGGTGGAGCTGAACGAGGCCTTCGCGGCGCAGGCGCTCGCGGTCATCGGCGAATTGGGCCTCGACGGCGCGCGGGTCAACGTGGACGGCGGCGCCATCGCGCTGGGGCATCCGTTGGGCATGAGCGGGGCGCGCATCCTCGGGCATCTCGCGTACGCGCTGCGGCGCACCGGCGGGCGGTACGGGCTGGCCACGCTCTGTGTCGGCGTCGGGCAGGGCGTGTCGGTGATCATCGAGGCCATCTGAGTTGACGCGCCCCGGGCGCCCTGCTCTCTTCCAGCCCATGCCGGACCCGAAGAAGGACCAGCTCTACCTCCAGAACCTCGTCAACACCGAGCGCCCCGCGCGCATGATCGGCCTCTTCACCGGTCACCAGATGAAGCCGCACGACGTCGAGCGGCTGACCAACGCCTGCTTGCAGGCGATGCGCGAGGAGGACCAGGGCGCCTCGCTGTCGCTGTCGCCGGTGGGCGACCCGTCGCCCAAGGAGCTGGAGCTGCAGCGCACCTGGCGGATCACCGTCGTCGACTACACCGACGCCGCGCCGCACGACTGCCTGGTGCAGGTCTTCGACATGCGCGATCCGGAGAGCCCGCACCGCGCGCTGCTCGACCACATCGGCAACATGGACGAGGAGCTCTCCACCGCCGCCAGCCATCTGATGACCACCGCGGCCACCTACCTGACCATCGCCAGCGGAAAGCTCGACGACGAGAACCGCGTCCACCCCTTCCAAAATTTGGTGTCGCTCTTCACCAGCGCGCTGGGCGCGGCCATCGTCGATCCGGCGGCGGCCATCGTGACGACCGATCCCGGCGAGTGGGCGGAGGCGATGGAGCAGTCGTTGCAGATCGAAAAAGAGATGGGGACGCTGCGCCGGTAACCTGGTCGCCGTCAGCGGGCGCCGCGGACGCGGATCCGGAACGACACCTCCTGCACCACCCCGGGCAGCTGCGCGGAGGGAGCGAGCATGGCGCCGTCCTTGACGCCGGGCCGCACGGCGAGCCAGGCGCTGAAGAGCTCGTCGGTGGCGCCGGTGCCTTTGCAGCGCGCGCACGACGACGAGTCGCCCTCCGCGCAGTCCGGGCAAAGGGCCGCCACCCGCATGGAGACGGAGACCATGCCGCCCTGGGCCGCTTCCTCGGCGTTGAGGAAGAGCTCGATGACGCCGCTCTCGGCGCGGCGCGCGACTCCCTGGGCGAGCAGCGCGGTCAGCGAGCCGGTCTGCCGGGAGAGCATCACCGAGGGTGCGCGCTCCTTGGGAGGCGGCGCGCTCGGGGAGCGAGGCGCGGGCCTTTGCGCGGCGGCCGGCGCGCGCAGCTGATCGTAAGCGGCCCGCGCGGCCGGGTCGGACAAGACGGCGTAGGCGGCGGAGATCGACTGGAACCGGGCCGTCGCAGCAGGGCCGGCGCGGTCCGGGTGCCACCGCAGCGCGAGCCGACGCCAGGCCCGGCGCAGCTGCGCGGCGTCCGCGTCCGGCTCGATGCCGAGCAGCAGGTAGTAGTCGTCCGGGGACCCGCTCGCCATCCGCCAAGCCTACCTCGCCTCGTCTACGCGCGTGCAGGCGGCTCGTGGGCGCGGATCCGTATTTCAAGTACAACGGAGCGCTGTGACGACAGGCTCAATTCGGAAGGATCGACTGGCCACCTTCCTCCTCGCTGAGTTGGAGCGGGAGAGCCGCTCGGGCTTCTCGCGCTTCACGGCAATTCCCGACACCAGGGTCCAGAGCACCTTGGCTTACTGGAATGGACTCGATGCCTCCGACCGCTCCGAGTGTCTGGAATGCCTCGCGGTACGCGGGGCGAGAGCGGTCGGTCCTGCTCTAGGGCAGCCGGAGGCAGGGGCGGTGCCTCACCCTTTCAAAGACAGGCTCGATCAGGGGCGCGACGCCATCTGCACCAGCGACCTTCGCTTCCAGAGCGTTCCGACCCTGCGGGACGTGGTCTCCACCTTCAAGATTGAGAAGTTTCGGGGTGCTCGTCCGACGTTCCCCCAAGCATGGTTCGACTATGCAACTTCAATCCAATCGGTCAAAGCAGCGGAGTTGCGCAAGGCGGTGAAGCTCGCTTTCCGAGCGTTGGATTTGCAGAAGGTCGAGAAGATGGGGGGCGGCACCCTCAAGTACGTTTGTCGCGTCGAGGCTCAGGAAATAGAAGTCGACATCGATTACGGGGGCCGGTCCGCTCAATTGCGGTATCAGGTCACGCCAGCCCAACTGCGCGGACGAGGCGTCTTTGGCTGGCTCACGCTCGAACGCAGCCTTGGCCTCGGCGCTGGCGACTGGGACCGCATTACCGAGGACAACCTCGCCGCCTCGCTGGAGGCGCTTTGCGACTGCGTGCGATACGCGGCCTCCCTTCCCGCGCGGGTCGAGGCATGGGCTGTATCCGACGCTCCATGATTGAGCTCGAAACTGGCGTGAAACTGAGGAACCACACATGGCAAGAGTCACTGGAATTGGTGGAGTCTTCTTCAAGTCGAAGATGGATCGAATGGCCCTTGCGGCCTGGTACCACGAGCATCTGGGGATTCCGCTCGAGGACTTTGGCGGTGCGATCTTCAGGTGGCCCGACGACAAAGCTGAGGACCGCGGCGTCACCGTGTGGCACGTCGCCGGACCGGAGAGCGACTGGTTCAGTCCGAGCAAGTCTGCCTTCATGATCAACTACCGGGTCGATGACCTGGACGAGCTGATCGCCGCTTTGAAAAAGTCGGGGATCGCCCTCTGCAAAGGTCCCGAGTCCCATGAGAACGGGAAGTTCGCCTGGATCATGGATCCCGACGGAAACAAGTTGGAGCTCTGGGAGCCGATGCTCTGGGCGGACGAGAACAAGAAACCCTAGCCGCGAAACTGAGGCGAACGCCCTTGCCTCGATCGAGTTCAATTGCGTGGGGTGAACTTCGACCCGGTGGTGGTGGTAGAAGGCGGCGCATGACGTCGCGCGGATGGACGAAGCGCCGGTCGCTCGGGAGCGACGCATGATCATGCGCGAGACTTGCATCGGCCTCGCCCTGCTTCTACTGCTGGCGAAGTCAGCCGGCGCCGCAGAGGATGCCGTCACCGCCGCGGCCCGAAAGAATTTCGGCGAGTACCTGGAACTGCTGGCGATCGAGAACATCCCGGACAGACCGGAAGACATGCGCCGCAATGCCGCCGTCCTGGAAAGAGCGTTTCAGAAGCGCGGCTTCTCGAGCCGGATGCTGCAAAACCCGGCCGGCCGACCGCTCGTCTTCGCGCAACTCGATGCGGCAGTGCCGGGCGCCCGGACCATCCTGTTTTACATCCACTTCGATGGCCAGCCGGTCATCCCCGAGGAGTGGGCGCAGAAGAGCCCGTTCCAGCCGCTGGTGAAGAAGCGCGACCTGGACGGGCGATGGCGCGAGGTCAGTCGCGAACAGCTTCTGACCAAGGAATTGGATCCGGAGCTGCGGGTCTTCGCCCGCTCGGCCTCCGATGACAAGGCACCGATCCTCATGTTCCTGACTGCGATGGACGCGCTGGCGGCGGAACGCAAGGCGCCGTCCGTGCGGATCAAGGTCATCCTCGACAGCGAGGAAGAGATCAGCTCGCCCAGCCTGCCCGGCGTGATCGCCGGAGGGGGCAGGCTGTTCGAAGCCGACGCGCTCGTGATCCTCGACGGGCCCCTCCATGCGTCCGGGCGACCGACGCTGGTGTTTGGCAATCGCGGCCTGACCCAGGCGACGCTCACGGTGCACGGGCCGAAATCACCGCTGCACAGCGGCCACTTCGGGAACTACGCTCCCAATCCGGCCATGCGGCGGGCGTCCCTGCTGGCGTCGATGAAGGGCGACGACGGGCGAATCCTGATCCCCGGCTATTACGATGGTGTGAAGCTGACAGCCGAAGACCATACGGTCCTCGCCAATACCAGCGACGACGAGGTGGCGCTCCTCAAGCGCGTCGGGATCGCCCGGCCGGAGAAGGTCGCCGGCAGCTACCAGGAAGCGCTGCAGTACCCATCGTTGAACGTGCGCGGAATGGCCTCCGGCGCGGTGGGACCAAAGGCCGCCAACATCGTTCCCGCCGAGGCAGTGGCCGAGTTGGACCTGCGGACTACGCCCGAAACCGACGGTCGCCGGCTGATCGAGCTCATCCGCCGCCACCTCGAAGGTCAGGGCTATCATCTCGTGGAGGGCGCGCCGACCGATGCCGATCGCGCCCGGTACGACAAGCTCGCCACTCTCAAGCAGGGCCCGGTGCAGGCCGCCGCGCGAATGCCGATGGATTCCAGCGTTGGACGGTGGGCGGTTGCCGCGCTCAAGGCCGTTGCACCGGATGCAGCGGGCGAGCCCGTGCGCATCCGCATGATGGGCGGCACGGTGCCCACCGACGTGCTCGTTGACGCCCTGCGCTTGCCGTTCGTTCTCGTACCCACAGTCAACCCGGACAACAACCAGCATTCCCACGACGAGAACCTGCGGATCGGCAATTTCGTCTCGGGCGCCCGGACCATCCGGAGCCTTCTGACTACGCCGTTTGGCGAATAGGTCGGGTCTGCACGGCGACCCGCGCCACGCGGCGCTGCTCAAGAGGCTGAAGCTGGAGTGACCGGATCCGGGACGCCCTTTCCCACAGGCGGCCGGTCGGGGCGGCCTCCGGGAGGGACGCGCATGGCACGGATCTTCCTTGTCTCCCGCGCATGGACCCCCTGCTCCAGGATATTCGCTCTGCCTTCCGGTCGCTGCGGCGCAGCCCCGGCGTCGCAGTAGCTGCGGTCGCGACGCTGGCCGCCGGCATCGGCGGGCTGTGCGCCATCTTCGGCGTCCTCGACTTGACGCTGCTGCGGCCGCTTCCGGTGGCGCACGAGGAGCAGATGCTGCGCATCCACGAGGGCGCGCGGCAGCCCGACGGCGCCTTCGACGCGGTGAACATCAGCGGCGCCCACTTTGCCGAGGTCGCCGCGCAGGTGCGCACGCTCTCCGCCCTGACCGCCCTGTCGTCGCGCAGCGTCGCGCTCACCGAGGGCGACGTGCCGCAGCACGTGTCAGGCGCGCTCGTCTCGCCGGGGTCGCTTCAGGCGTTGGGCATCCCGGTTCGCGCCGGGCGACCCTTCAGCGGCGAGGAGGAGCGGCTGGGGGCTTCGTCGGGCGTGGCGCTGATCGGCGAATCGCTGGCGCGCGTCCGCTTCGGGGATGCCGCGAGCGCGGTGGGACGCGACCTCGCGCTGGATGGCCAGTCGCACCGCATCGTCGGCGTGCTCCCGGCCTGGTTCCGCTTTCCGTACAACGCGGAGATTTGGCTGCCGGTCGTTCCCTCGGCGGCATCGGCGGACGACTACGCGGTCTTCGGCCGGATGGCGCCCGGCGTCTCGCCCGCGCAGGTCGCCGCGGAGCTGGACTCGATTGCGCGTCGGATGCCCGCACGCGTGCCCGGCACCTTCGCCGGATACGCGCTCGTCGCCATGTCGATGCGGGAGAGCCTCATCGACGGCGAGCACCGGGTGGCCCTCGCGCTGTTCGGAGTCCTGGGCGCCTTCCTGCTACTGGCCTGCGCCAACGTCGCCACGCTGCTGCTCGCCCGGTCGGCGGCGCGCCAGAAGGAGATCGCCATCCGGGCGGCCCTGGGGGCGACGCGCGCCCGCCAGATCCGGCAGCTCCTTCTCGAGGCGGCGATGGTGGCGCTCGCCGGAGCCGCCCTGGGGATCTGGATCGCGTTGGTCGCCGCGCCCGCGGCCCTCCAGCTGGCCCCCGCAAATCTCACCCGCCAGCTGGGCCTCGCCGACTTCCGGCTCGACTGGCGCGTGCTGTCGTTCGCGCTCTGCTGCGGCGTGCTGTCCGCGTTGGCGGCGGGCGGCGCGCCGGCCCTGCAGGCCTCGCGGCCCGATCTCACCGAGGTGCTGAAGGAAGGCGGCGGCGCCGGTTCGTCCGCGCAGTCCCACCGGCCGCTGCACGCGCTGGTGATCGCGCAGACGGCGCTGGCCTTCACGCTGCTGGTCGGAGGCGGTCTGGTGGTCGAGGACTTCCGCAACCTCTCGGGGAACCCAGCCGGCTTCGAGCCGCACCATCTGATCGCGGCGCAGCTGGCGCTGCCGGAGCAGCGCTATGCCGACGCGCAGCGGCGCTCCACCTTCGTCTCTCAGCTGCAGCGGTCGGCCGCCGCGCTTGCGGGAGTGGAGGCCGCCGCCGTCACCTCGGTAAACCCCTTCGGCGGCGGCACCTGGAGCGCGCCAATGCTGGCGATGGGCCAGGACGAGGCGGCGGTGCGCAGCGTGAACCATCGCCTGGTGACGCCCGGGCTCTTCGCCACCATGCGCATTCCGCTCCTGCGGGGTCGCGACGTCACCGGGGCCGACGGACCTGGCGCCGAGCGAGTGGTGATCGTGAGCAGCCATCTGGCGCGGCGCCTTTGGCCCGCGGGAGACGCTCTGCAGAAGCAGGTGCGCCTCGCGCGCGCGGGAGCGCCCTGGCTCACCGTGATCGGGGTCGCCGGCGACGTGCTGGACGAGGGAGAACTGCGCGACACCTGGTACCTGCCCTACGCGCAGAACGCCGCGAGCCCGGCAGCCGAGTGGTTCTACCTGATGGTGCGCAGTCCCTTGCAGGACCTCGAGCTTCCGCTGCGCCGGCTGGTCGCGGGCATCGACCCGCAGCTGGCGGTCGATCGCGTGGTGGCCATGGATTCG
>JANXXR010000446.1 GCA_025350525.1 Deltaproteobacteria bacterium | reverse complement strand
TTCGTCGGCCAGTGCCCGCTGCATCCCCAGTTCCGAGGGCTCAGGCGCGTCCTGCCGAGGCGCGTCGCGTGAGTTGTCCTCCGGAACAGCTTCCTCCCGGTCACCTCTCTCGTCCGCACGCTTCCTCTCGTACGCCATGCGCCGCTCGGTGTTGGCGACGAGGGTAGCCGCCAACCGGTTGATGTCGTCGAGCTTCGCCGAATGAAGGGCGTACGTGAATGCTGCGCCGAGTTCCGAAGCGAGTTCATGCTCCTTGACGACCCGGTCCTCGACGAATCTGGGCAGCCACCGCCCATAGATGCAGTCGAGCCCGCGCCAAAGACCCAGCCACAGGGCGGCGATAGCGAGCGACGAACGCTGCTGTGCCGCCTGCAAAAGTACCCGGTAAATCGCGTCCGTCTCGTCCAGGTCCCGGCTTCGTCCGTCGAGATGGTCTATGAGCGCGACGGCATCGGAGAACGGTCGCGGAAGGAGGGGGTTGAGACTCCTGAATTCCTGGTTTGCCTTTAGAGTGCTGACAGATCTTCTTAGGCTCTTATAAAGAGCCATCCAAGAGAGACGCAAGAACGCCGGCCTTTCGGCCGGGCGTTCTGCGCCTCATTACGGGCCACGTTAGGGCGTTAAGCGCCTCGGGTAGGTTGTGGGTGGAGCGAAGCTAGTCGGGTGTTCGCGCCGTCAGCCTTTCGTTCTGCGCGGTGCATTGAGAGCAGGCCGTCCAGACGGGGAGGCCAACCAGGTACTCTGCACCCCGGCGGACTTTGATGTGGAGCCGGCCACCACGCACGATTCCGAGGATCAGGCCGCACTTCCAGCAGCGCCACGCGTTTCGCTTATCCTCTGCGCCAAAGCGCGAAGGCCCGGATGGGCCTCTGCAGCCGTTCATGCGATGAACCTCACGGTCGCGACGCCCGGAGCGTGCGCGGTCCTGCCTAGCTGGGCCGTGTGGTTGTCGCAGTAGCTGCGGCGAGAGCCATGCCCTGGCTCCATGGGGAACGGTATCGCACGTCCTCTTGCCAGGTCATCAGCTCCTCGGATCGGAACAGCTGCAAGATGAATCATCCAACCGTTCTGCACCGTCGTCGAAAGCTTCGAAACGGCACAGGCGGGATTCGTGACATTGCCCGGGCACAATCGAAAAAACTGGTTATGCCCGTATGGGCCTGGCGGAGCGGGCCCGCAGGTATCGACGCTGCGACTCGCGCATTGCTCGTACTTCAGCAGCAATCACCTCGGCTACTGAGTAGCCGCCTTGGATGCCACCCAGACTCTCCGGGAAAAATCCGCAAAGGATGCTTGCGAGAGCGAGTTCGCGCGTGGAAGGAATTCGCTCCTGAAATGCCATCATCTGGAACACTTGAGCTACAACCTCCATCCGGAGTCGATTTTCTGGAAAGAGGCGCGTTGTCCTCCAGGAGGCCACTGTCGGGCGCGCTAGGTAGTCGCGCGCTTTGGGCGCGTCGCCAGGCTGCGACGACTCACCGTACCAAAGCGTTCTCAAATCCATCATCCCAAGCCCGATCAGACCCTCGTCCTCCCGTGCTTGGAGCAGGAGCTTGTCTACGTCATCGATCCACCGGGCGAGAGTCCGCATAAGCGTCGCAGCACGCCGTTCCCATCCTCGACGTCGCGACTCTCGAGTGAAGCTTTTCCCCAGATCTGACTTGGCCCCTGGTGACAGGTAGAAGAGCGAGTCTGGAGATGGCGTGAGCGGGCTGACCATTTTCACCTGAATGCCATCTCGGTCCCAAGGAAGCCGTTCGGGATCAGTGTTCCATTCCTCAAGAGCTGCCTCCTGAGCAGCGGCTCTAAGCGCAGCCATGTCTCGATAGCGTTGCGTTCTGCCCTTTCCTCCGGTCTCTCGAACCCCAGCCATCGGAAGCCCCCGTGTGCGGCCTTCAGTATCGCAGGAACCGGGCTTCCCGTTCTGGTGTCCCACTTTTGCCCGACGCAGCGCGTGTACTGGGCATGGACCCAGAAACGCGCCGTTCCGTCGCCCTCATCCTCGCCCGCGGCCTCCGCCGCCTCTTAGCGAAACCGCCTTGCTTTGAGAGCCAGAGAGAGCGTCCATGCTCAGGCTTCGGGCACCCCGCCCGAGGCCAAGGAGAGAAGACCCATGGCCGATAGCATCGTTACGCAGATCGCCGCGCTGAAGCCCATGACCGTCGGGCAGCTGCGTGAGGTGTACCAGGAGAAGTTCGGCGAGGGCTCCAAGAGCCGGAACAAGCAGTGGCTGTTCAAGCGCATCGCGTGGAGGATCCAGGAGCTGGCCGAGGGCGGCCTGAGCGAGCGGGCGAAGAAGCGCGCCGCGGAGCTGGCCAACGACGCCGACCTGCGGCTGCGCCCGCCCAAGGGGCACAAGCCGCCAGACC
>JANXXR010000431.1 GCA_025350525.1 Deltaproteobacteria bacterium | reverse complement strand
CGGCAGGCGGCCATCCTGGTGGCCGACGGCGTCGGAGAGTGGGCCACGCTCTCGCTCGGGCGCGGCGCCATCGACGGCGAAGGGCGCGCGTCGATCGAGCTCTTCCGCGAGCTGCGCTTCCCCCACTCGCTGGGCATGCTCTACTCCGCCTTCACCTCCTACCTTGGCTTTCCGGTCAACGAGGGCGAGTACAAGGTGATGGGGCTCGCCGCTTACGGAACGCCCGCTTACGCCGGCCTTTTGCGGACCATCGCCCGCCGCACGCAAGACGGCGGACTCGAGCTCGACCTCTCGTACTTCGATTTCCACCACACTGCGCGGCGCAGCTACGCGGAGAAGCTGGTCGAGGCGCTGGGGCCTTCGCGCGATCCCTGGGACCCCATCGATTTGAAGAGCGCCGAGGGGCAGCGCTTCGCCAACGTGGCCGCCAGCGTGCAGTTGGTCCTCGAGGAGATCCTGGTGGACCTCGCCCGCGGGCTCCAGCGCGAGACCGGCCTCGACGACCTCTGCTACGGCGGCGGCGTCGCGCTCAACGGCGTCGCCAACGCGCGCATCCTGCGCGAGTCGGGCTTCAAGAACCTGTATGTGCCCTCGGCCCCCGGCGACGCGGGCTGCGCGCTGGGGGCCGCGCTCTACGCCGACCGGATCCACTTCGGGCAGCCGCACCGCCAGATCCCCGCTCACGCCTACTGGGGCGGAGAGCTGGACGCCGCGGAGCTGGTGCGGGTCGCCGCCGAGGACGGGCTCCCCGTCGAGGAGCTTTCTGACGAGCGCGAGATCCTCTCCCGGATTGCCGGCGAGCTCGCGGACGGACGCATCGTCGGCTGGATGCAGGGTCGCAGCGAGCTGGGGCCGCGCGCGCTCGGCAACCGCAGCATCCTCGCCGCTCCGCAAGGCGCCGCCATGCGCGACCGGCTCAACCGCAGCATCAAGTTCCGCGAGGAGTTCCGGCCCTTCGCTCCGGCGGTTCCCATCGAGCACGCCGGCCGCTACTTCGACTTGCCCGCAGGCGGCCTGCGGCTGGCGCGGTACATGTCGGGCGTCTTCCCGGTGCGGCCCGAGTGGCGCGAGCGTCTGGCGGCGGTCACCCACGTGGACGGCACCGCGCGCGTGCAGGTGGTGGAGCGCGAGCTTGCGCCCCGCTTCCACGCGCTCCTCGAAGCCGTCGGCGCGCGCAGCGGCCTCCCCGTCCTGCTCAACACCAGCTTCAACCTCGCCGGCGAGCCCATCGTCGAGCGCGCCGTCGAGGGCTACTCGACCTTCCGCCGCTCCGGCATCGATCTGCTGGTGGCGGGCGGCACGCTGGTCCGCAAGCGCCGCGCCGAGGAAGCCGGGCCGCAGGAGGCAGTCGCGTGATCCGCCGCCGCGGAAAGATCGCGCGCACCGTGCTCCTGCTCGCGAGCGCCGGCCCCACCATCGCCGACGGCGCGCGCGGGCTGTGGCGCAGCGAGACCGGCAAGAAGTGGATGGTTCCGCTGGTGGTCTTCCTCGGAGTCACCGGGCTCTTGCTCATCGTCGCCGCGGGCGTCGAGGCGCTGGCGCCGTTCGTCTATGCGATCTTTTGACGAGCTGCTCGCCTGCCCTCGCTGCGCGGGCGCGCTCCTCAACCTGCGCTGCGCCGCCTGCGACCGGCAGTACCCGGCGCCCGGCGGAATTCCCGACCTGCGCGTCGGGTCGGACCATCGCACCGAGGCCGTGCGCGACTTCTACGCGGCGGCGCCCTTCCCCGGTTATCCGCAGCGCGACAGCATCGCAGGCCTGCGCGCGCGGGCCTCCCGCAGCGAGTTCGCGCGGCTCCTCGACGCGGCCATCCCCGGCGATGCGCTGGTGCTGGAGGCCGGCTGTGGAACCGGGCAGCTGGGTCTCTTCCTCGCCTCTGCCGACCGCACCGTGGTCGGCGCCGATCTGGCGCGCCCTTCGCTCGAGCTCGCGCAAGCCGCGGCGCTGCGGTACGGCGTGAGCGCGCGCTTCGTCGAGACCGACCTGCGCTCGCCGGGACTGCGGCGCGCCGCCTTCGACGTGGTGATCTGCAGCGGCGTGCTCCACCACACGCCGGACCCGCGCGCCTCCTTCGCCGCGGTGGCGCGCCTGGTGCGGCCCGGCGGTGTGCTGGTGATCGGCCTCTACCACGCCTGGGCCCGACTGCCGCACCGGCTGCGGCGCGCCCTCTTCCGGCTCACCGGCTTCACGCCCTTCGATAAGGTGCTGCGCGCGCGACGCAACGAGCCCGCCCGGCGCGAAGCCTGGCTGCGCGACCAGTATCTGCATCCGGAGGAGCACCGCCACACGCTGGGCGAGGTGCGCGGCTGGTTCCGCGAGAGCGGCGTCGAGTACCTGCGCGCCTTTCCGGGCGCCCTCTTCGGAGAGGAGCGCGGCGATCTGTTCGCGCAGGCCGAGGACGACTGGGCGCCCGAGACCGTTCTTTCCCAGCTGTCGTGGATGCGCGCGCTCGGCGGCGAAGGCGGGCTCTTCGCCGTCGTGGGAATGCGCCGCTGACTACAGGCCCAGCTCCTCGCGGAAGTAGGCGACCGTCGGCCCGAGGCCCTCGGCCAGCGCCACCCGCGGCTGCCAGCCGAGCAGCGTCTTCGCCCGGGTGATGTCGGGCCGCCGCTGCTTCGGGTCGTTCTCGGGCAGCGGCCGCACCGACCGGACCGCGCCGCCCTTGCCCACCGCCGCCCGCACCGCCTCGGCAAACTCGACCAGCGTCATCTCCACCGGGTTGCCGAGGTTGACCGGCATCTGGTCGCCCTTCTCCAGCAGCAGGAGGAGCCCCGAGACCAGGTCGTCCACGTAGCAGAAGCTGCGCGTCTGCGAGCCGTCGCCGAAGACGGTGAAGTCCTCGCCCCGCAGCGCCTGGGTGACGAAGGCGGGCACCACCCGCCCGTCGTCCACGCGCATGCGCGGCCCGTAGGTGTTGAAGATGCGCGCGATCTGGAAGCGCGTCCCGTGCACCCGCGCGTAGGTGGTGATGAGCGCCTCGGCGAAGCGCTTGGACTCGTCGTAGCAGGCGCGCGGGCCCAGCGTGTTGACGTTGCCGAAGTAGTCCTCGCGCTGCGGGTGCACCAGCGGGTCGCCGTACACCTCGCTGGTGGAGGCGTGCACCAGCGTCGCAGAGGCCATGCGGGCGAGGTCGAGCGCGTTGCGGGTGCCGAGCGAGCCGACGTCCAGCGTCTCCAGCGGCAGCCGCGCGTAGTCGATGGGCGAGGCGGGCGAGGCGAGGTTGAAGACCGCCTGCAGGGGGCCGATGACCGGAATCGGCTGGCAGATGTCGTGCTCGACGAAGGTGTACCGCGGGTTGCCGCGGTTCAGCTCCCGGTGCTGCCGCTTGCCGGTGAGGAAGTTGTCGACCGCCACCACCTCGTCGCCGCGGCGCAGGAGGCGATCGACCAGATGGCTCCCGACGAATCCCGCTCCCCCGAGCACGACGACGCGCATGGCGCGCGCTTGTAGAACACATCGGGCGGTTGGGCAACGCTACTTGGCGCGGCCGTAGCGATCGTCGAGGCGGACCACGTCGTCCAGCTCGGGCGTCGAGGCCTCGAGGATGTCGCAGTCGGTCTCGGCGATCATGCGGTGGCGCATGAGCGGCGTGATGTGGAACGACTGGCCCGCCTCCAGCACGCGGTCGCGCAGCTCCTCGCCTTCGCCGCCGGTCTGGAAGCGCATGCGGCCGGTGAGGACGTGCACGGTCTCGTCCTTCTTGAGGTGGTACTGCAGGCTGAGCGCGTGGCCCTGCTTGATGTGCAGGATCTTGCCCACGTAGCGCTCGGTGTGGGCCCAGATCAGCTCGTGGCCCCAGGGCTTCTCCACCCGGACGGTCTTGGCGTCTGCCATCTGAAGTCTCCAGCTAATGAGTCGACATGACCACGGCGGGGGCGCGCAGCTCGCGTTCGACGTCGCGGCGGAAGCGGCTGGCCGAGTCCTTGTCGTGGAAGGCCCCGACGCGGACGCGGTACCAGGTGCCCTTGCGGGCGAGGTCGGCCTCGACGGAGTAGGGCTTGAGTCCGGCCGAGCGCGCCTTGTTCTCCATGTGCAGCGCCTCGGCGCGATCCTGGGAGGCGCCGATCTGCACGGTGAACTCGCCCGCGTCCCTGGGCGCTGCCGTCAGCGACACCGGGTTGGCAGAGGCCACCTGCAGCGCGCGCTGCGGGAAGGGGACCACCGTCGCGGGCCGGGGCGCGGGGATCACCGCCGCCGGGCGCGGCTCCGCGGCCGCATGCACAGGCGAACGACCCTGCGCGGTCTTGTCCGGGGCAGCCCTTTCGGCGGCGGGCTTGTCGCTGGTCTCAGCGGACGGCGCATCGTCGGGCGGCGCGGCCAGGGAGGCGCGCTTCACCTCGAGCGGCGGCTCCACGGCGGCCTTGGGCGCCGGCGGCCGGACTGGCACGACCGCGGCGGGCTTCTCGCTGGCGGCGTCCAGCGCCGCCAGATCGCTCTGCATGGCCGGCGCGGGCGGCGCCGACTTGCGGCCGACCAGCACGCCGATGGTGAAGACCCCGCCCAGGAGCAACAGCCCCGACAGCCCGAGCGCCCAGACC
>JANXXR010000369.1 GCA_025350525.1 Deltaproteobacteria bacterium | reverse complement strand
TCAAGGACGTGGACCTGGGCAAGTCGCAGTTCTCGCTGGTCCCGCAGGGCGGCGGCGCCGACGAGCCCGTCTACCACGCCGAGGTGAAGGCCATTTTCTTCATGCTGCCGCCGGGGGAAAAGCCGCAGCCGGCCAGCGGCGGCAAGGTGAGGGTCACCTTCGCCGACGGCCGCACCATCGAGGGCAGCCGCGACGGCGCGGAAGCGAAGCACGGCTTCTTCCTCGTGCCGTCCGACGCCGCCCGCACCAACACCCGCCGCATCTACGTGGCCCGCGAATCCACCACCGACATCAAGGACGGGTAAAGGCAGGCTTCAGGCCTCAGGCTTCAGGGAGAGCCGAAGTCGATCAGTGAAGATATTTGTCGGAGCCGCGGTCGGCGCTGCGGACCTCGTCCTCGTCCACCGCGCCGCGGATGACCCGCAGGCGGTTGCGCCGCAGCCGCCGATCGATCCACCACACCTTCGCCCGCAAGAGGACGTTGCCGGGCGAGAGGCCGCCCGCGAAGAGCGCGCCCGCGCCCAGCCCGAAGAGCTGCGGCAGGTAGGCCTGCCAGCCGGTCATGAGCATGAAGAGGACGGTGATGCCGGCGGAGATGGGCAGCATCCAGCGCGCTTGGACGGGTACGAAGTATAAAAAGATTTGCGCGTCGGGCATCAGCACCGCGAAGGCGGCGATGAGCCCTTCCAGGGACGCCCAGTTGCCGTAGTACACGTGCAGCCGGACGCTGGGCGCGAAGAGCCCGATGACCGCGGTGGCCAGCGCCCCGGCCGCGCCGGTGAGGAAGTAGAACCAGACGAACCGGCGCGTCCCCCACTGCTGCTCGAGCGCCGCGCCCAGGAGCCAGAGGCCCAGAAGCGCGAAGAGCAGGCCGACCGGCTCCGGATTCAGGAAGGTATAGGTGAAGAGCTGCCAGACCCAGCCGTGGAAGAGATCCTCGGGCCGGAACATGAGCAGCCGGGCCAGCGCCGCGCCGGAGTCGCCCAGGAAGGCCGACAGCACCGAGACCGCCAGTGTGACGATGCCCAGCCACTTCACGCCGCGCGTGAGCGGGGGCACCCCCATCGACATCGCCGGCCTGCCGCGCGGGCTCATCGTCCCCTCAGTCTAAGGCGTCAGGGCCGCGCGCGCTCGCGGTAGAAGAGCGTGATCGTCAGGCAGTGGAACTCCTTGTCGGAGCTCTGGGTGACGATCTTGTCCACGATCTCGTGCTGCGGGTTGTCGTGCAGCCAGCGGGTGATGTTGTCGCCCATGGCCTCGCGGTCGCGGGCCAGCGTGGTGGAAAAGATCTTCATGCCGGTGAATTGCGGATGGGTCACGAACGCGCCTCGCTGCGCAGGTCGCGGACGATCTGCGCGACCTCGCTTTCGGTCAGGGTGCGGTTGCTCGCCTTGGCCCGCGACAGCACCGCCTTGGCCAGGGGCTCGTCGGCGGGGATCTCGTGCCGCGCCAGCCAGTGCTTGACGTTGGAGAGGCCGCTCATGGGGCCGATCTCGATCTGCTGCTCCTTGCCGAACTCGCCGGCCGGGACGCCCGAGTAGATGCGGTCGGCCAGCCAGTGGTCGCCCTTCTTCTGCGCCTTGATGATGGCGGCGGCGTGCACGCCGGTGGCAGTGCGGAAGGCGTCGCTGCCCGCGACCGGATAGTTGACCGGCAGCGTGTGCCCGGTGACCCGCGCGGCCAGCTCGACGAAGCGGCAGAGCTTGCCCATGTCGCGGGGGCCGTAGACGGGATGGCCGAGGAGCTTCAAGTTGACGAGCAGCTGATCGGAGGCGGTGTTGCCCACGCGCTCGCCGATGCCCGCCGCGCAGCCGTGCAGGCGAGTGGCTCCGGCGGCGCCGGCGGCGAGGGCGTTGGCGAGGGCGAGGCCGCGGTCGTTGTGGCCGTGCCAGTCGAGGCCGATGCCGGGGCCGGCCACTTCGCGGGCAAACCTGACCAGCGCCGCCGCGCCTTCGGGCGTGGCGTGGCCGACGGTGTCGCAGAGGCAGAGGCGGCGCGCGCCCGCCTCGATGGCGCTCTGGAAGAGCCGGCGCAAGTCGTCGGGCTTGCTGCGGGTGGTGTCCTCGGTGACGTAGGTGACCGCGAGGCCCTGCTGCACAGCAAATTGTATAGCTTCTACACTTTGCTTCTCGATGAAGGCGAGGTCCCACTCCTCGGCGTACTGCCGGACCGGCGAGCTGCCGATGAAGGCGTAGACCTCGAGGGGAACGCCGGTCTCCTGCTGCAACTCGGCGGCGGGGGCGATGTCGCTCACCACCGTGCGGCAGGCGACGTTGAGCTTGATGCGCAGCTTGGCGTCGCGCTTCTCCTCGGCCAGCCGCTTGATGGCGGCCCGCTGGTGGAGGCCGGCGCCGGGCAGCCCGACGTCGAGCTGGTACACGCCCAGCTCGTCGAGCAGGTGGAGCAGCTCCACCTTGGCCTCGAGCTGCGGGTCGATGGCGCTGGGGCTCTGGATGCCGTCGCGCAGGGTCTCGTCGAGAACGACGGCGTTGCCCAGCTCGCCGGGGCAGCCGGCGCCGTTCCAGTCGTGGAAGAGATCCTGCACCAGCCGATCCTACGCCGACTCGACCAGCAGCGCGATTCCCTGCCCGCCGCCGATGCAGGCCGACCCGATCCCGCGCCGGGCCCCGCGCCGCTTCAGCTCGTAGAGGAGGTGCGCGGTGATGCGCGCGCCCGAGGCCGCCAGCGGATGGCCGACGGCGATGGCGCCCCCGTCCACGTTGCTCTTCTCCGGGTCGAGGCCCAGCTCCTTCGCGACCGCGAGGAACTGGGGCGAGAAGGCCTCGTTGACCTCGACCAGGTCGAAGTCCTTAAGCGAGGTCTCGTGCCGCTCGAAGGAGCGGCGGATGGCGGGCGCGGGGCCGATGCCCATGATCGACGGATCGCAGCCCGAGATGCCCCAGCCGGTCAGCTTGCCCAGGACCTTGAGGCCGCGCTTGTCGGCGAAGGCGCGGGTGGCGAGGATGAGGGCGCCGGCGCCGTCGCAGATGCCGCTGGCCGCGCCGGCGTGGATGACGCCGTCCTTCTTGAAGACCTTGGGCAG
>JANXXR010000360.1 GCA_025350525.1 Deltaproteobacteria bacterium | reverse complement strand
GCCGTAGCGTTCGCGCATCTGCGAAAGCGGCACGTTGATGGCCTGTGGAATGTGGCCGTGTGCAAACTCGTCGGGTTCGCGCACGTCGACGAGCAGCCCGTCGCAATCCTCGAGCTCCCGCCACTCGGCGATCGGCATGTCGCCGTTCAGCACGTTCTGCGCAAGCATGCCGGCCAGGTTGACCGGATCCTTCGCCGCCCCGAACTGCGGCGCGTAGCAGAGCTCCACCTCGCTCAGGTCGTGCACCGTGCCGCCCAGCTGGATGGCCATCGAGATGACGTCGATGCGCTTCTCCACGCCCTCTTCGCCCAACGCCTGCGCGCCGAGCAGCCGCCCGTCGGAGCGGCGGAAGAGCACCTTCAGGTGGATCGGCTTGGCGCCGGGGTAATAGGCGGCGTGGTGTCCGGGGTGCAGATAGACTTTGTCGTAGTCGGCGATTCCCGCCTTTTGCAATGCTTTCTCGCTGGCGCCGGTGAGCGCCACGGTCAAGCCGAAGGCGCCGCACACCGCCGTTCCCTGCACGCCGCGAAAGTGCGTGCCCCGCCCGGCGATGGATTCGGCTGCCACCCGGCCCTGCCGGTTGGCCGGCCCGGCGAGCGGCACCAGCTGGCGCGCGCCGGTGACGAAGTCCACCGACTCCACCACGTCGCCCACCGCCCAGATGGTGGGATCCGAGGTCCGCATCGATTCATCCACCGCGATGCCGCCGCGCTGGCCCAGGGTGAGTCCCGCCTCACGAGCGAGGCCCGTCTCCGGCCGCACTCCGATGGCGAGGACGATGAGGTCGGCGGTGAGGCGGGTGCCCGCGTCGGTAATGGCGACGAGCGAGTCGCCGCCGCCGCGGGCAAAGGCATTGACGCCCTCGCCGAGACGCACGGTCACGCCGCGCGAGGCGAGGTGCGCGCGCAACGGCTCGGCCATCTCGGCGTCGAGCGGCGGCAGCAGCTGCGCGGCCTTCTCGACGATGGTCACCGTCAGCCCGCGGTGGGCGAGGTTCTCCGCCATCTCCAGCCCGATGAAGCCGCCGCCGACGATCAAGGCGGACTGCGAAAGCCGGTCGGAGAGCCATTCGCGCAGGCGGCGCGAGTCGGGAATGGTTCGCACCGAAAAGATGCCCGGCAGGTCGGTGCCCGGAACCGGCGGCCGGATTGCGCTCGCGCCCGGCGCCAGCACCAGCGCGTCCCAGCGCTCGTCGGCCACCACGCCGGTGCTCAGGTTCTTCACCGCGATGGTGCGCCGCGCGCGGTCGATGGCGAGGACTTCATGCCCGGTGCGGACGTCGATGTTGAAGCGATCTCGAAACAGTTCGGGGGAGGCGACGAGAAGCTTCTTTTCCTCCAGGATCACGTTGCCGACGTAATAGGGCAAGCCACAGTTGGCGAAGGAGACATAGGGGCCTTTGTCGAAGACGATGATCTCTGCCCGCTCGTCGAGACGCCGCAGGCGGGCCGCCGCCGACGCGCCGCCGGCCACGCCGCCGACCACCAGCACCCGCCGGGCCGCGGTCATTTCAAGCCTCGCAGGATCGAGCCCAGCCAGCCCGGGCGGGCCTTCGAGTCTTGACCCGCCCCAGGTCCGGGCGACTTTGCGCCGTTGCAAGCGCAGCGCTGCGAGAGCGGCACGTCGCCCAGCACCCGCTCGACGTGCTTTCCGCAGCCGGCAAAGGTCGGTCTTCCACACTTGGAACAATCCACGCGTCTGCACATGTCCTTCTCCTGCGCGGGGAGGCTGAGAGTCGCTCCTCGCCAACAGGGGTGAGAGCCGGGACCAGAGGCATTGGATACGCGGGCGCCGCTTGGGTCGTGCGAAAACGAGCTGGGCCGCCGTGCGGGCAGCCGTTCGCCCTCTGCGGTGCGGCTCTCCCGGTCGCCGATCTGCGGTATGATCGGCAGGGTGGAAGGTGCGACGGCAGTGACAGCAGGCCAGTCGGAAAGCCCGGGCGTGCGGCGTGCGGTGGAGCGTTACGCCATCCTCGACACGGCTCCCGAGGCCGCCTTCGACCGCCTCACCAACATGGCCGTGCGCCTCTTCAACGTGCCGATGGCGGTGGTCTCCATCGCGGACGGCGACCGTGAGTTCTTCAAGGCGCGCCACGGTCTCGCGGTCGCGGAGATCTCCCGCCCAGAGTCCTTTTGCGCCCACCTGCTCGGGCGCGGCGAGGTCCTGGTGGTCCCCGACGCGCGCGCCGACCCGCGCTTCGCCGGAAAGGCGCTGGTGACCGGCCCGACCGGAATCCGCTTCTACGCCGGCGTCCCGCTCACCACCGACGACGGCTTCAACATCGGCTCCATCTGCATCGCCGACACGGCGCCCCGCGATCTGGGGCCCGGAGACCGGCGGCTGCTCGCCGACCTCGGCGCCATCGCCATGGACGAGCTGGAGCTTCGCCAGCACGGCGCCCGCGAGACCGCCGAATTGAACGAGCGCTTCCAGCTCGCTTCTCGCGCCACCAGCGACGCCATCTGGGACTGGGACCTGGTCACCAATGGCCTCGTCTGGAACGACGCGGTCGAGGTCCTCTTCGGCTACGGCAAGGACGCGCTGGGCCCCACGGTGCAGTGGTGGATCGACCGCGTCCATCCCGCCGATCTCGACCGCGTCAAGCGCGGCATTTACGCGGTCATCGAAGGCGGCGGCCGCGACTGGCGGGATGAGTACCGGTTTCATCGCGCCGACGGCAGCTGGGCCGAGGTGCTCGATCGCGGCTTCGTCATGCGCGACGCGGAGGGCAAGCCGGTGCGGATGATCGGCGCCATGGCCGACGTCTCCGGGCGCAAGCGCGCGGACCGGGCGCAGGGAGCGGTGCTGCGCATCGCCCAGGCGGCGGGGACGGCGGCCACGCTGCACGACCTGCTCCGGTCGGTCCACGAGATCATCGCCGAGCTGATGCCGGCCGAGAACTTCTACATCGCGCTCCTGCGGCCGGGCACGCAGATGATCGACTTCCCCTACCTGGTGGATCAGCTCGACCTCGACAAGAACCCGCGCAACATCGGCCGCGGGGTGACCAGCTACGTGCTCCGCACCGGCGAGCCGCTGCTGCTCGCCGATTGGGCCCAGTTCGACGCGCTGGTGCGTCGCGGGGAAGTCGAGCTGATCGGGGTGCCGGCGGTCTCCTGGCTGGGGGTGCCGCTCAAGACCCAGGACCGCACCGTGGGCGTGCTGGTGGCCCAGAGCTACACCGAGGGCGTGCACTACGGCGAGCGCGAGAAGGAGCTCTTGCAGTTCGTCTCCACCCAGGTGGCCCACGCCATCGAGCGCAAGCAGGCGGACGACTCGCTGGCCGAGAGCGAGCGGCGCTCCCGCGCGCTGATCGAGAACAGCAGCGACGGCATCGCCATCATCGACCCCGAGGGAAAGGTCACCTTCCGCAGCGCCTCGGTGCTGCGCATCCTCGGCTATGGCGACGAGAACCTGACGCAGATCGGCGAGTACGTGCACCCCGACGACCGCGCCATGTTCGAAGGCAAGTGGCGCGAGGTGCTGGCCCAACCGGGCGTGCTCATCCAGACGGTGGCGCGGGTGCGGCACCAGAACGGCTCCTGGCGCGTGCTCGAATCGCTGCTGGTGAACCTGGTCTCCGACCCGGCGGTGCGGGGCGTGGTGAGCAACTTCCGCGACATCACCGAGCGCAAGCAGATCGAGGCGCAGTTGATGGCCGCCGATCGCATGGTCTCGGTGGGCACCCTGGCGGCGGGCGTGGCGCACGAGATCAACAACCCGCTCGCCTACGTCATCGCCAACCTCGCCTACGCGCTCGAGGCGGTGCAGGCGATCCAGGACGTCAAGGCGCGGGAGACGGTGGACGCGCTGCGCGAGGCGCAGCAGGGCGCCGAGCGCGTGCGGCAGATCGTCCGCGACCTGAAGGCCTTCTCGCGCACCGACGACGCGCTGCCCGGCCCGGTGGACGTGCACCAGGTGGTGGACGCGTCGATCAACATGGCCTGGAACGAGATCCGCCACCGCGCCCGGCTGGTGAAGGACTACCAGCGCGACCTGCCGCGGGCCCTCGGCAACGAGGCGCGGCTGGGGCAGATCTTCCTCAACCTGATCGTCAACGCCGCGCAGGCCATCCCCGAGGGCGATTCCGAGCGCAACGAGATCCGCCTCAGCACCGGCACCTCCGGCGGCAACGTCACCATCGCCGTCAAGGACACCGGCACGGGGATTCCGCCCGAGAACCTGCCGCGCCTCTTCGATCCCTTCTTCACCACCAAGCCGGTGGGCGTCGGCACGGGGCTCGGCCTCTTCATCTGCCAGGGCATCGTCCGATCGCTGGGCGGCGACCTGACGGTGCAGAGCCAGGTCGGCAAGGGCAGCACCTTCACCGTCATCCTGCCGATGGCCGGCCCGCGCCCGCAGCTTGCCGCGCCGGCCGTGCCGCCGCCGGCGCCGGCGCCTTTGCGGGGACGCATCCTCGCCATCGACGACGAGCCGCTGGTGGGCACGGTGCTGGCGCGGGCGCTCTCGGCGCACGAGGTGGTCAGCC
>JANXXR010000316.1 GCA_025350525.1 Deltaproteobacteria bacterium | reverse complement strand
CCTGCTCGAGCAGGCCGCCGGGGTTGCCGCGCAGGTCCATCACCAGGCCCTTGAGAGTGCCGCCGTTCTGCTGCTTCATGGCGCGGATGGCGCCCATCATGTCGCGGGTGGTGGTGCCCGAAAATCCCGAGAGCCGCACGTAGCCGATGCCGTTCTCCAGCATCTTCGAAGTGACCGTCTCGTAGGTCACCACCGCGCGGACCAGGTCGAGCTTGCGGGTGTCGCTGCCCTTGTGGGTGACGTAGATCGAGACCTTGGTGCCGGGCTTGCCGCGCATGTGATCGACCGCCTCCTGCAGCTCCATGCTGACGGTCGAGTCGTTGTCGATCTGGGTGATGACGTCGCCCTTCTTCACGCCGGCCTTCGCGGCGGGCGTGTTGCGCAGGACCTTGCGCACGGTGAGGCGGTCGTCGATCATCGAGATGACGAAGCCCAGGCCGCCGAACTCGCCGCGGGTCTGGACTTTCATCTCCTTGTAGACCTCGGGCTTGAGCAGCCACGAGTGCGGATCGAGCGTGGAGAGCATGCCGTTGATGGCGGCGTACTCGATCTCGCGCTGGTCCGACTGGGTGACCAGGTTCTCCTTCATGAAGCCGAAGACCTCGTGCATCTTGAGCGGGATCTGCCAGATGGAGTCGATGTCGCGGTAGTCGAACTCCTTGGTCTGGTTGCCGACGGTGACGCGGACGTGCCCTTCGGCCAGGCTGGCGTTGGCGTGACCGCAGCCGGCCGCCTGGGCGCGGTTGGTCTCGAGGATTCCGCCCTGCGGCGCGCCGTTGGACGGCCCCACCAGCGCGGTGGTGCCGGGCTCCTTGTTGGCGGGCTTGTCGTCGCAGGGCGGGCCGCCCACCTCGACCATGACCTCCGCCACCTGCCGCTCCACCGCTTCGAGCGAGGCGGTGAACATCTCCTTGGGGTTGATGCGCGACGGGTCGACGTAGTTGTCCTTGATCTGGACGATGGTCTTGCGGAAGACGTCGAGGCTGGCGAGGTCGTAGTTCTTGTCCGCCTTGGGATCGACGGCCGCGAACGCCGCGCGCGCCCGGAGCGGGCCGCGATCTCCCGAGAGCGCGAGCAGCGAGAGGGCGACGGCGGCGGGGAAGACGAGAAGGCGAGCAGGCTTTCGCATGGGCGGCGGCTCTTTCAGCAGGCGGCGGAACGGGCGGAGATGAGGAGGATAGCCAGCGAACCCCGGTCCAACAAGGAACCGGCCCTACCAGGTGTAAACAACGCTTCCGCTGCGGACATGCCGGGGTGGTTCACCTTCGAACCACTGCGTAGCCTTTGGCGACCAGCGCCGCGGTCAACGACTCGATGTGCTCGGGGCCCTTGGTCTCCAGCGTGAGCTCGATCTCGGTGTCGCCGATGGCGCCCTTCACGAAGGCGCGATTGTGGTGCACTTCCAGCACATTGCCCTTCTCGGCCGCGACGGTGGCCAGGACTGCCGCGAGCATGCCGGGGCGATCGGCGACGCGCAACGAAAGCATAACCCGGCGCCCTTCTTTGACCAGGCCGCGCTCGATGATGCGGGCGATGATGTTGACGTCGATGTTCCCGCCCGAAATCGCACAGACGACCTTAGTCCGTGGCGTGAGGCCGGAGATCTTGCGCTGGAGCAGCGCGGCGGCCGGGGCGGCGCCGGCGCCTTCGGCCACCGTCTTCTCGCGCTCGAGCAAGAGCAGGATGGCGTTGGCCACCTCCTCGTCGTCCACGCCGACGATCTCGTCCACGTACTTGCGGAAGAGCGGCAGCGTGCGCTCGCCCGCGCGCTTGACGGCGATGCCGTCGGCCAGCGTGGTGGCCGCAGGCAGCACCACCGGACCGCCCGCGTCGAGGGCGGCGCGCATCTTGGGGATGAGCGACGACTCGACGCCGACCACCCGCACCGAGGGCTTGAGCGCCTTGATGGCCACCGCCATCCCGCCCAGCCAGCCTCCGCCGCCGATGCTGGCCACCAGCATGTCGAGGTCGGGCACCTGCTCGAGGATCTCCAAGGCGCAGGTGCCCTGGCCCGCGATGATGGCGTCGTCGTCGAAGGCGTGGATGAAGACGTAGCCGTGCTCCGACTCGAGCGCGCGGGCCTTGGTATAGGCGTCGTCGTAGGAGAGCCCGTGCAGCACCACCTGCGCGCCGAACTTCTTCGTCGCCAGCACCTTCACCAGGGGCGTCGTCTCCGGCATGACGATGGTGGACTTCATCCCGAGCCGCTGCGCGTTGTAGGCCACGCCCTGCGCGTGGTTTCCGGCGCTGGCCGCCACCACGCCGCGCGCCCGCTCCTGCGCGCTGAGCTGCGCCAGCTTGTTGGCGGCGCCGCGCTCCTTGAACGAGCCGGTCCGCTGGAGGTTCTCCAGCTTGAAGTAGATCTGCGCGCCGCACATCTCGCTGAACCAGTCGGCCTGCGGGCAGGGGGTGACGGCGACATTGCCGCGGATGCGTTCCCGGGCGGCGAGCACGTCTTCGAGCGAAATCATCGGGCGCGGAGCCTTATCCTGAATAGGGCGAGGGTCAAGTGTTCTCCGGGCATACGTTTTTTGTGTCATGGGTTGTCTCTTTGCACGCAGAGACAAAGGTTGAGCAGTTGGGGGTGCGCATGGGCGTCAAGGCTTCCGGGAAGACAAGCGAGCGGATCCTCCTCGTCGACGAGACGCAGGCGGATCGGCAGACCATCGAGATCTTCGAGCTGGCCACCCGCAAGGTCCGCATCGGCCGCGTCCCGCTGCTGCTGCGCGCGCTGGCCGCCGAGAAGGCGCTGCAGGCGTGCTGGCAGGCGCTCCGTCCCGCCATCCGCGTGCGGGCCTTCGAGGAGGCGGCCGACGATCTCCGCGCCCGCGCCGCCCGCTCCGCCGTCGACCTGGGCTGCCCGCTCATCGAGACGCAGCTGGGCTGGGCCGGCTACGACGTGGACCAGATCGACGAGATCCGCGGCCAGGTGGACATCTTCCATTACGTCGACGCCAAGATGTTGATGATGGTTTCGACGCTCGCCCAGGCGCTGGGCGGCGGCGCCGGCGGCACCAAGGCGGGCGCGCGCGCCGAGCAGCGCGTTCCGCGCGGCGTGCCGCAGGACATGGACCACATCGAGCTGGTTCCCGAGGACGTCAACGGAACCCTGGGCAAGACCTTCCGGTCGATCCGCGCGCACTTCGGGCTGGGCCTCGTGCCCGACGACTTCCGCGCGCTGGGCCGCTGGCCCAAGTACCTCGAGCTGGCCTGGGCCGACGTCCGCAAGCGCGACGAGGATCCCCGCGCCCGCAGCGCGCTGACCGAGCTGGGCGCGCAGGCGGACGAGGCAGTGCGCCAGCTGCCGGTGCGCGTGCAGATCACCGACGAGACGCTGCGGGCGGCGGGCGCCGATCCGGAGCGGGTGCGCGCGGTCGTGGAGCGCTTTCGCAAGACCATGCCGTGCCTGGTGCTCGACCTGGCGCTCTTCAAGGTCCAGCTCGACGGGGCGGAGATGGCCATCGAGAGCCCCTTCCCCATCCGCTGGAAGTACATCTCCGCCGACGAATATACGACGGTGGGCATCGACGACCCGGTCAAGCTGCGCACCGGCGACCCCACCTCCCTCGACGAGGCGGCCGAAGACCTGGGCGGCACGCACTAAGAGCTCGTTGGCTTATTCGCCAAGGCGACTAAGGGCGAAAGGCGGAGGCGGCTTCTGTCCCGCGGTCAAGGCCCGGAGAAGCCCGGCCGTCGGGCTGGGTCCGCGCGCGCCCAGCTGCGCAGTTTCCGTCGCTGCGCCGGGTGCTTAGTTTGATACCAGTCACTCTGTGTCCGGGGACCGAGGGGGAACCATGGACCTGCCGCGCCTGCTGTTCTTCCTGCCGTACCTGCCGCGCGATTGCGTCTCGGTCCGCGCCATCGCCGAGGGCGCCGAAGCCACCAGCGGCTCGCACAGCTCTTCGCTGCTGATCGCCGACGGGCTCGCGGCCCGCGGCCACGAAGTGGGCGCGTATGTCCACGCCGGGCAGACGCTCATCGGCACCTCTGCCCGCGTCTTCCGTGACCTGCCCGAGGCCCTGCGCTGGGCCGGCCCCGCGGGCCGGATCGTCTGGTGCTCGTGGGGCGACGAGGACTCGCTCACCGCGCTGCGCGCCGCCGCCTCGCCGCCCTTGATGTGGATCCACACCGGCGTCATCCCGAAGTTCCTGCGCTGGCTTGAGCAGAAAGCGATCGCGGGCCTGGTCACCGTCTCCGATTCGGCGCGGCTGCCGTCGCTGCACAGCTCGCAATACCGGCGCATCGGCCGCGCGTACAATCCGCTCAATCCCTTCTTCGCGGCAGCCCCGCAGCGGAGCGGCCACGCCTCGCGGCAGGTGGTCTTCGCCGGCTATCTGGGCGAGAGCAAGGGCGCGCACCGGGCGCTCCAGCTCTGGCCGCAGGTGCGCGAGCAGCTTCCCGACGCGACCTTGGTCCTCGCGGGTTCCGGCCGGCTCTACGGCGATCGACGCCCGCTCGGCCCCTTCGGTGTCGCCGAGCCGGAATTCGAGGCGCGCTACCTCCTGCCCCTGGTGGAGAAGTTCGGGTCGCTGGAAGCCGCCGGCATCCGCATGGCCGGCCTGCTCAGCCCCGCCGCGCTCCGCAGCCTCTACAGCGAGTCGGCGCTGGGCCTCGCCAACCTGAACTGGGACGGGCAGACCGAGACCTTCTGCTGCTCCGGCGTCGAGATGCTGGCGTCGGGGCTGCCGATGCTCGGGGTGGCCCGCGGCGCGCTGCCCGAGACCATCGGGCGATCGGGCGGCGCGTTTTTGCTGCAGCGCCCCGACCTCCAGGCCGCCGCCAGCGAAGTGGTGCGGCTCCTGCGCGCTCCTTCGGGGCTGCTGGCGGCCGGAAAAGAGGGGCGGCGCTACGTCCTCGGACGGTACGGACTCGCCGGGAGCCTGCAGCACTGGGAGCGCCTGCTCTCGGGCCGCGCCGACCAACTCGACGCGCGGACCGGCGGCTGGGGCGACCAGCGCGGCGTCCGCTACTGGGCCGAGTTCGCGAGCGGGCGGCTGGGGGCTGGCCGCGGCCTCGAGGCCTGCGTCTCGGGCGCGCGGGCGCTGCGCGATCTCG
>JANXXR010000312.1 GCA_025350525.1 Deltaproteobacteria bacterium | reverse complement strand
GGTCTTCACGCCGGGGACGCACGCCAGCACCTTCGGCGGAAACCCGCTGGCCACCGCGGCGGCGTGCGCGGTGATGGATCTGCTGCAAGGCGGGCTGCTCGAGCAGGTGCAGCGAGCGGGCGCGCGGCTCTCCACCAGGCTGGCAGCGCTGCCCGCGAAGACGCCGCGGGTCCAGGGCGAGCGGGGCCTTGGCCTGCTGCGGGCGCTGCTCCTCTCGGAAGACCTCGCGCCCAAGGTGGTGGCGCGCGCGCGCGATCTGGGCCTGCTCGTCAACGCCATCGGCGAGCGGGTGGTGCGCCTCGCCCCGCCGCTCACCGTCTCGGACGAGGAGATCGACGCCGCCGCTGCCCTCCTCGGGGAAGCGGTCGCGCAGGCGTGAGGAAGTCTTTTGTTCAAGGAACGCCGGTAGGATATCTTGTGGAATTCACCGGGCTGCGGCCCGCACGCGGGGGGACATTGTTGGCGGGATCGAGCGGCGGGGTCAAAGTCGACCTGCCGGCGGACATGCAGGGCGAGTTGCGCGATCTCGAATCGCGCCTGACTCCGCTCACGCACTACGAGCTGCTCGGCATCCCGGCCGACGCGGACGGCGGAGCCATCCGCCGCGCCTACCTTTCCAAGAGCAAGCGCTTCCACCCCGACGCCTGGTACCGCAAGGAGCTGGGTGAGTTCGGGCCGCTGCTCTCCAAGTGGTTCCAGAAGCTCTCGGCCGCCTACCAGATCCTCTCCGACGAGGAGTCGCGCAACGCCTACGACGAGGAGCACCGCAAGGACCTCTCCCAGAGCGACCGCGACGCGGTGGCCCGCCGCGGGCTCTCCCGCGCCGAGCAGGACCGCCGCAACCGCGAAGGGCGCGAGCGGCTCCTGCGCTCCAAGGGCTTCGCCCGCATCGGCGCCGCGCGCAAGCTCTTCGAGGAATCGCAGCAGCTGGCGCAGAACGGCGAGCGCGGCAACGCCATCGCGGCCCTCAAGGCGGCGCGCGAGCTCGACCCGAACCGCAAGGAGATCGCGCAGCGCATGGTGGAGATGGAGCGCGAGCAGGCCCGGGCCCGCGCCCAGTCGGCGCTGGTCGTCGGCCGCGAGCGCGAGGAGAGCGGGCTCTGGGTCAAGGCCATCGCCGCCTACTCCTCCGCCTTCCAGAACGATCCGTCGCTCTTCGACGCGGCCCTCGGCGCCGCCCGGGCCGCCCAGGAGAACGGCGACCTGCAGCTGAGCAGCACCTGGGCCTCTCGCGCCGTCGAGCTGAATCCCGCCGACGCCCCGGCGCGCTTTCTCCTCGCGCGCGCCTTCAAGGCGATGGGCATGAAGGCGCGGACCCGCGCCGAGCTGACCTTGCTTTTGGCAAAGCACCCCGATCACAAGGAGGCGAAGGCGCTCTTGCGAGGCCTTTAGACACCCTTGGCAGAGCTGGTCATCGGCATCGATCTGGGCACCACCAACTCCGTCGTCGCGACGGTGCATGGCAGCGCGCCCACCGTCATTCCCAACCGCGCGGGCTATCGCATCACGCCGTCGGTGGTGGCGATGGCCCGCAACGGAAAGCGGCTGGTCGGCGCGCTGGCCCGGCGGCAGGCGGTGACCAACGCCGAGCGCACGGTGGTGGCGGTGAAGCGGCTGATGGGACGCCGCTGGTCGTCCAAGGCGGCGCAGGAAGTGATCGTCCGCATGCCCTACACGGTGGTGGCGGGCCCCCACGACGACCTGCGCATCGCGCTCGGCGACATCCAGTACTCGCCGCCCGAGATCAGCGCCATGGTGCTGACCGAGCTGCGCCTCGACGCCGAGGCCTTCTTCGGCGCGCCCATCTCCAAGGCCGTGGTCACCTGCCCCGCCTACTTCAACGACTCGCAGCGCAACGCCACCAAGGACGCGGGGCGCATCGCCGGGCTCGACGTCATCCGCATCATCAACGAGCCCACCGCGGCCGCGCTCGCCTACGGCTTCGGCCGAAAGGAGAGCGAGAAGCAGGTGGCCGTCTTCGACCTGGGCGGCGGAACCTTCGATTTCACCGTCCTGCACATGTTCAAGGGCGTCTTCGAGGTCGAGGCCACCGGCGGCGATTCGCTGCTGGGCGGCGAGGACTTCGACAGCCGCATCATCGACTGGCTGGCCGAGCCTTTCCTGCAGAAGAACGGCATCGACCTGCGCAAGGACAAGATGTCCCTGCAGCGCCTGCGCGACGCCGCCGAGAAGGCCAAGTGCGAGCTCTCCTCGCTCAAGTCGGTGGAGATCAACCTGCCCTTCATCTCCGCCACGCAGAAGACCGGCCCGCTGCATCTGCAGGCCACGCTGACCCGCGACCAGCTGGAGAACCTGACCGTCGACCTGATCGAGCGCTGCACCCGGGTCTGCGAGCAGGTGATGGGCGAGGCCAAGGTCCACGCCGGCCAGCTGGGCGACGTGCTGCTGGTGGGCGGGCAGACGCGCATGCCGCGCATCCACGACGCGGTCAAGTCGCTCTTCGGCCGCGAGCCGTCCAAGGCGGTCAACCCCGACGAGGCGGTGGCGCTGGGCGCGGCCATCCAGGGCGGGATGCTCTTGCACGAAGAGCAGGAGATGCTGCTCCTCGACGTCACCCCGCACAGCCTCGGCATCGCCATCGCCGGCGGGTTCTTCCAGAAGATCATCCCCAAGAACACCACCGTCCCCACCAGCGCGCACCACGTCTTCACCACCGTCAAGGACGACCAGACCTCGGCCAAGATCACCGTGCTGCAGGGCGAGACCGAGCTGGCCGCCGACAACGAGCTGCTCGGCGAGTTCATGCTCACCGGCCTGCGGGCGGCGCCCCGCGGAGGCGTGGACATCGACGTCATCTTCGACATCAGCGCCGACGGCATCGTCTCGGTCTCGGCGCTCGACGTGCAGACCGGCATGCGGCAGAGCATCACCGTCACCGCCTCCTCCGGGCTCACCGAGGAGGAGATCACCACGGCCGCGCGGGCCAACGAAGACTGGATGCTGGGTCAGAAGGAAGACCCGCGCTTCCAGGATCGCAAGGCCAAGGCCGAGGAGCTGTTCAAGGAGTTCGAGCTGCTCTGGCCGCGGCTCACCCGCGCCGCGCAGAACGGGCTCGGGCAGGAGCCGCTGGCGCGGGCGCAGGCGGCGCTCTCGGTGGCGCGGCTGCAGCTGGCGCAGAAGGAGTCGGAGGCGCTGGCGGCCTCGATCGACAGGCTGGAGCGCATGCTGGGCGCGCTCAAGGGCGCGGTCGAGCGCGGACTGGGGAACACCTAGATGGCCGCCGCCACCGGCCGCTTCTCGGCGCTGCTGCTCGAGGGCCTCGACCATTACCGCAAGGGGCGGATGCTGGAGGCGGTGCGCGCCTGGGAAGAGGCGTACCTGCTCGAGCCCACCAACCTGCGCGCGCGCGAGTTCCTCCGCTCGGCGCTGGAGCGGATCCACGCGCACATGGGACCCGACCGTCCGGCGGCGGCGGCGGCGGCGGCAGGTGGGCAGCCCCCGGCGCAGGCGCAGCCCCCGCATCCCTGGCTGCCATCCACTCCCGCCGTCGCGCCACCCGACCTTCCGCCGCCCTCGACGTCGTGGACCACCCAGTCCTTGACGCCGCCGCCCGAGCAGAAGACCGCGCTCTACCAGACCGCGCCTCCCTTCCTGGAGGCGCCCGGTGCCTCCACGCCCGGCGCGCGGCGCGGCCCCTGGGACGACGGCCCCTCGGTGGCCATCCCGCAGGCGGAGGATGCGGGCGACGAGGCGAGCGGCGCCTGGAACATCCACAAGGAGGCGCTGCCCATCGAGGCGGTGGCCGATGACGAGACCGACGTCTGGATGCGCGGCGCCCGCGAGCTGGTGGGGCTCAACGACTTCTCGGAGGCGCTGGAGCTGCTGGGCAAGATCCTGGCGCAAAACCCCGGCCAAAAGGAAGCGCAGCAGATGCACGACCTCTGCGAGCACAACCTGACGCTCATGTACGAGAGCAAGATCGGCTCCATGGACGGGCGGCCGCGGATGGCGATCCCGCCCGACGAGGTCATCTGGCTCAACCTCGACCCGCGGGCCGGGTTCGTGCTGGCGCAGATCGACGGCGAGGTGTCGTTCGAGGATCTCTACGCCATCTGCGGGCTGAAGCGGCTCGACACCGCGCGCATCCTCTGCCAGCTGCTGGAGGAGGGGGTCATGCAGGTGGACGGGCAGGACCGCGCGGTGGCGAAGCGGGCGATGCACCGGAGCTGAGGCAGGTCTGGGGACCTCAGCCCGGGCCTCCGGCTGACTGCGGCGAACTCACAAGATGTAGCGGGAGAGGTCTTCGTCCTTGAGGATGGGATCGAGGCGGTCGCGGACGTAGGCGGCGTCGATGCGCAGCACCTTCCCGCCCAGGTCCGGCGCCGTAAAAGATACTTCCTCTAAAACTTTCTCCAGCACCGTGTGCAGGCGGCGGGCGCCGATGTTCTGCGCCCGCGTGTTCATCTCCGAGGCGATGCGAGCCAGCTCGGCGACGCCGCTCTCGTCGAAGACCAGCTCCACGCCCTCGGCCCCGAGCAGCGCCGCGTACTGCTTGGTGAGCGCATTCTTCGGCTCGGCGAGGATGCGCACCAGGTCGCCCTGCGTGAGCGGCTCCAGCTCGACGCGGATGGGAAAGCGCCCCTGCAATTCCGGCAGCAGGTCGCTCACCTTGGCGACGTGGAACGCGCCGGCGGCGATGAAGAGGATGTGGTCGGTCTTCACCTGCCCGTACTTGGTGTTGACCGTCGAGCCCTCGACCAGCGGCAAGAGGTCGCGCTGCACGCCGCCGCGCGAGACGTCGGGCCCGTGCGACTGGCCCGAAGGCAGCGCCACCTTGTCGATCTCGTCGATGAAGACGATGCCGTTCGACTGCACCCGCTCGAGCGCCTCGCGGACCACCGACTCCTTGTCCACCAGCTTGTCCGCCTCTTCCTGCGCGAGGAGCCGCCGCGCCTCGGGCACGCCGAACTTCCGCTTGCGCGCCTTCTTGCCGAAGGGAAGGTTGCCGAGCATCTCCTGGAGATTGAGGCCCATCTCCTCCATGCCCTGCGCGCCGAAGATCTGCATGGTGGGCGCGGCGCGCTCGTGCACTTCCATCTCCACTTCCCGCTCGTCCATCCCGCCCGCGCGCAGCATCCCGCGCAGCTTCTCCCGGGTGGAGTCGCGCGAGCCCGGCAGCAGCAGATCGAGGAGCCGCTCCTCGGCCAGCTCCTCGGCGCGCGGCAGGACCTCCTTCTGCTTCGCCTCCCGGACCAGCTGCACGCCGTGCTCGACCAGGTCGCGGATCATCGAGTCGACGTCTTTTCCGACGTAGCCGACCTCGGTGAACTTGGAGGCTTCGACCTTGACGAAGGGCGCTCCCGCCAGCCGCGCCAGGCGGCGGGCGATCTCGGTCTTGCCCACGCCGGTGGGCCCGACCAGGATGATGTTCTTGGGCATCACCTCGTCGCGCAGCTCGGGCGCGAGCTTGAAGCGGCGCCAGCGGTTGCGCAGGGCGATGGCCACCGCGCGCTTGGCCGCGGCCTGCCCGACGATGTAGCGATCCAGCTCGGCGACGATCTCCTTCGGGGTCAGGTCGCGCATCAGAGCTCCTCGATGGAGATCTGGTCGTTGGTGTAGATGCAGATGCGGCCGGCGATGCGCAGCGACTCCTCGGTGATCTGCCGCGCCGTCAAGGTCGAGTGGCCGAGCAGCGCGCTGGCCGCCGCCTGCGCATAGGGCCCGCCGCTGCCGATGGCGGCGACGCCTTCGTCGGGCTCGACCACGTCGCCCGTGCCCGAGAGGATCAGCGTGCGCTCGGCGTCGGCGACGATGAGCAGCGCCTCGAGGCGGCGGAGGAAGCGGTCGGTGCGCCAGTCCTTGGCCAGCTCCACGCCCGCGCGCGCCAGGTTGCGGGAGAAGTCCTTCAGCTTGCCCTCGAAGCGCTCGAAGAGGGTGAAGGCGTCCGCCGTCGCCCCGGCGAAGCCGGCCAGCACCTTTCCGTCGCCCAGCCGGCGCAGCTTCTTGGCGCCGTGCTTGAGCACCGTCTTGTCCAGCGTCACCTGGCCGTCCGCGCCCATGGCGACCTTGCCGTCCCGGCGCACGCAGACCACCGTCGTCGATCGGATCTTCATCCCGCCCATGCTAACGCGCAGTTCCGGGGACACCATACGCAACTGACGATGCCAGTGCGCCGTTGGCACGAATTGCGTATGGTGTCCCCGGATCTATGTCTGGAAACGATACGACCATCCTCTTTGGCGGCTCGTCCAGCGAGCGCCGCGTCTCCGTGGCCTCGGCGCAGCACGTCTCCGCCGTGCTCGATGAAGCCAGGCTGCTCTACCTCTCGCCCGCGGGGGCGGCCTTCGAGGTGGAGCACGACGAGCTCGCCCGCTTCGCGCGGCCCTTCGAGACCGACTTCTCGCCTGCCCGCGAGGCGGCCTTCGCCAGCCTGGTCGCCGCCGTCGAGAGCGAGCCGCAGCGCGTCTACCTGCTCGCGCTGCACGGCGGCGAGGGCGAGGACGGCACGCTCCAGCGCATGCTCGAGGGGCGGCGCATCGCCTTCACCGGGCCGGGCGCGCTGGCTTCGGCGCGGGCCTTCGACAAGGAGATCGCCAAGCAGGTGACCAGCGCGGCCGGCGTGCGCATCGCGCAGTCGGTCCACCTCTCGGCCGACCCCAAGGTGATGCAGAAGACGCTGCTGGACCTGCTCGCGGTGCACCCGCGCATCGTGGCGAAGCCGGTGGCGGGCGGCAGCAGCGTCGGGCTCTACCACCTGCTCTCGGAGGCCGAGGTGGAGCCGGCGGCGATCCGGATCGCGGCCTCGGGCGAAGCCTACCTGGCCGAGCAGTTCGTGGCCGGCACCGAGCTGACGGTGGGCGTGGTGGACGGGCCACAGGGTCCCCGCGCGCTGCCACCCAGCGAGGTGCGGCTGGAGCCGGGCCGGGCCTTCGACTTCGAGGGCAAGTACCTGGGCAAGGGAACCAAGGAGATCACGCCGGCGGAGGTGGCGCCGGAGGTGACCCGCGCCGCGCAGCAGCTCGCGCTCGATGCGCACCAGGCGCTGGGCTGCGAAGGCTACTCGCGCACCGACCTCATCGTCGCCGCGGACGGCCCCGTCTTCCTCGAGCTGAACACGCTGCCGGGGCTGACGCGGGCCTCGTTCATCCCGCAGCAGCTGGCGGTCGAGGGCACCACCATGCTGCAGTTCCTCGAGGGCCAGCTCGACCTGGCCCGCCGCCGCCGCGACCGCGCCTGAGCGCAAGAACGGCTACTTCCGCGCGCGCGGGTGCGCGTCTTCGTAGACTTGAAGCAGGCGCTCCGCGGAGACGTGCGTGTAGCGCTGCGTGGTCGAGAGCGAGGCGTGGCCCAGGAGCTCCTGGATGCCCCGCAGGTCGGCGCACATGTCGAGCAGGTGGGTGGCGAAGCTGTGCCGCAGCGCATGGGGATGGACGTGCCGCCGCGCGCCGGCGATGAGCGCATAGCGCGCGAGGTGCCGGGCCACGCTGCGGGTGGTGAGCCGCCCGCCCCTGCGGTTCAGCAGCAGGGCGCTGCCGAGCGGCTTGAGCTCCGGGCGGCGCGCGAGATACGCCTGCAGCGCGGCCTGCGCCTTGCGGACGATGGGCACCTCGCGCTCCTTGCCGCCCTTGCCGCGCACCCGCAGCATGCCGCCCTGAAGGTCGGCCAGGTCCAGTCCCACCAGCTCGGAGACGCGCAGCCCCGCGCCGTAGAGCAGCTCCAGCGCGCAACGATCGCGCAGCCCGGTGGCGCTGCGCTGCGACGGCGCCTCGAGGATGGCGAAGCAGTCGTCCACGCCCACCACGTTGGGCAGCGAGGCGCGCCGCTTGGGGAAGACGAGGCGGCGGGCCGGGCTGTCGGCCAGGTGGCCCATCCGCACGCGGTGCTCGTAGAAGGCGCGCAGCGAGGCCTGCTTGCGGGAGAGCGTGGCGGCGGAGTTGCTGCCGAAGCGCGAGGCGAGGAAGGCGCGCAGGTCGTCGCGGGTGGCCGCATCCAGCGCCGTGCCCCGCCCGCGCAGGAACTCTTCCAGCTGGCGCAAGTCCGAGAGGTACGCGCGCTGCGTGTGCGGCGAGGCGCGCTCCACCTGCGCGAGGTGCGCCGCGAATTCTTCCAGCCCGGGGTCCACGGCCGGATCCTGTCCCTCTCCGGGGCCCGGTCAAAAAAAAAATTAATTTTTTTCCGGGGTGGGCCGGGGACCGTCTCCCTCCGGGGCCTCAAAATGCAGAAGGCCCGGAGCCTCCCGGCGCCGGGCCTTCATGCTTTCAGACGTGAGGCGGTGGTTAGACCGGCTTCACGTTCTGCGCCTGGAGGCCCTTGGGGCCCTTGGCGACTTCGAAGCTCACCTTC
>JANXXR010000257.1 GCA_025350525.1 Deltaproteobacteria bacterium | reverse complement strand
ACATGAAGAACCTGCTCAACTCGACCGACATCGCGACGCTCTTCCTCGACAGCGAGCTGCGCGTGCGCAGGTTCACCACGCCGACCTCGAAGATCATCAAGCTCATCGCGGGGGACGTGGGCCGGCCCATCACCGACATCGCCTCCGAGCTGGACTTACGCCGACCTTGCGGACGACGCGCGCGAGGTGCTGCGCACGCTGATCGCACAGGAGAAGCGCGCGTCGACCAAGGACGGCCGCTGGTTCTCGGTGCGGATCATGCCCTACCGGACGCTCGAGAACGTGATCGACGGCGTCGTGATCACCTTCACCGATTCGAGCGCGGCGCAGGCGATGGAAGAGGCGCTGGTGGCGCAGACCGAGCAGATCCAGCAGATG
The DNA here is from genome assembly GCA_025350525.1 of Deltaproteobacteria bacterium. Lineage (GTDB taxonomy): Bacteria > Myxococcota > Myxococcia > Myxococcales > 40CM-4-68-19 > 40CM-4-68-19. Next base: position 3,541 of record JANXXR010000257.1, on the reverse strand, counting down.
ACCGATGCGCTGCCCCTGTTGTCCTGGACCAGCCGGCCCGATGGGCGGTACGAGAAGCTCAACGCTCGCTGGACCGAGTACACCGGCATCCCTGCGGCCGAGCAGCTTGGTTTCGCCTGGCTCGAGCAGGTCCATCCGGACGACCGAGAGCGCGTCCGCGACGCCTGGCGCGCGGCGATCAAGCTGGGGACGCCGTTCGACCAGCAGCTGCGCATCCGCGGAGCCAGCGGCGACTACCGCCAGTTTCGCTCGCGAGCGATCCCGGTGCGCGACTGGAGGGGCGCGTTGCTCAAATGGTACGGAACCAACATCGCGTTGGATGATGCGACAACGTCGATGCGCGTTTCCCCGGCGAGGGACTAGATTGACCCATGGCGAATCGGAAGAAGCCGTTGCCGGACCAAGGCCTCTTCCGGCGTCAGGCGGAGGAGCGTCTGAAAGAGGTGAAGGTTCCCAAGATCGGGGCCCCATCGCAGGTCGATCAGGAACGGCTGCTGCACGAGCTCGAAGTGCATCGGATCGAACTCGAGCTGCAGAACGAAGAGCTGCTCCGGGCCAGGCAGGAGAGCGAGGCAGGGCTCGAGCGGTACACCGAGCTGTTCGATTTTGCGCCCATCGGCTACGCGACGCTCAGGGGCGCAATCATCCGGGAGGTGAACCACGCGGGCGCACGGCTGCTCGGCCGCGATCGTGGGACGCTGGCCGGCGTGTCTTTCGAAGCGCTGGTGATCGAACGCGACAAGCCAGCGTTCACCTCGCTGCTCCATCGCGCTGCGGGCGGTGAGCGGACCGAGAACTGCGAGGTGGTGGTGGCCCGGGCCAAGGGAGCCATGACCAGCCTGCGGCTGAGCGCGATCGAGCTGACGCGCGGCCGGCCGGAGATCCTGCTCGCGTTCGAGGACATCAGCGAAAGAAAGAAGCGCGAGCAAGATCTCGCTGCCGCGGAAGCGGCCCTGCGCGAGGGCGATCGCCGCAAGGACGAGTTTCTCGCCACCCTCTCGCACGAGCTGCGCAACCCGCTCGCGCCCATCCGCAACAGCGTCTTCGTCCTCGGGAAAGCCGAGCCGGGCAGCGAGCAGTCGCGGCGCGCGGTGGCGGTGATCGACCGTCAAGTAACGCACTTGCAGCGGCTGATCGAGGACTTGCTCGACGTCACCCGCATCGCGCGCGGAAAGATTCGCCTGCAGTCAGGGCGGCTCGAGCTCGGCGACCTGGTGCGGCGGACGATGGACGATCACCGCGGCAGCTTCGAGGCCGGCGGGATCCGGCTCGAAGGACGCTTCGACAGCGGGCTTTTCTGGGTCTACGGAGATCCGGCGCGGCTGGTGCAGGTCCTCTCGAACCTCCTGGGCAACGCCGAGAAGTTCACTCCCCGGGGCGGAAGCGCGATGGTTTACCTCCGCCGCCATGGAAACTGCGTGGTCCTCGAAGTCCGCGACACCGGCACGGGCATCGCGCCGGAGATGGTAGAGCACGTCTTCGAGCCGTTCGCCCAGGCGCCGCAGACGCTCGATCGGACCCGCGGCGGCCTCGGCCTCGGGCTCGCGATGGTGAAGGGGCTCGTCGAGCTGCACCACGGCACGGTCGGAGTGGCCAGTGAAGGTCCTGGCAAGGGGACCCGGGTCACCGTCTCCCTTCCCCTCGACCAGGCTCCCGAGGTCACTCTTCCGGACCCACCAAAGCCGCCGGTCCGCAAGCGGCGGATCCTGGCGATCGATGACAACGTCGACTCGGCCGACACCCTGAAGGAAGCTCTCAGCTTTTTCGGGCATGACGTCCAGGTGGCCTACGACGGCCCGCGCGCGCTCGCCCTCGCGCGCACCTTCAAACCGGAAATCGTCTTCTGCGACATCGGCCTGCCCCAGATGGACGGATACGCGGTGGCCAGGGCCTTCCGCTCCGACGAGTCGCTGCGCGACGTCTTTCTCATCGCGCTCAGCGGGTACGCGCAGCCCGAGGATCTGCAGAAGGCGCTGGAGGTCGGGTTCGAGCGCCACCTCGCCAAGCCGCCCAGCCTCGAGGAAGTGGCGAAGTTGCTCGAGGACGTGCGCGAAGTAAAGCTCAGCCCGGCCGTCGCACTCGACCCTGCCCCGGCACCGTTTCCTGACTGATTCGATCTGCGTCCGACTGCCGCAGCATGTCGCCGCGCAGAAGAATCTGCCGGATCACATCCGCCTCCTGCCGCTGCTGGGTCGCCTTTTCCAGAAAGCGCTGGCGCAAATCGCCGCGGGCGTGCCCGCCGAAGCGCCGGCTCAGCGCGGAACCTTCTTCGAGCGAGCGAACCGCGGCCCAGAGCGCGCGCTCCATCTCCTCGCCTTGCTCGCGCACCAGGCTGTCGAGCGTAAACGCGTGGCCGACGTGGCAGCGGAAGTGCTCCAATGACCCGATCTGCGCCTCGGTGAGCACGCCCTGGCAGCTCGGGCACGAAATTTCGGCCCGAGCGCCGAGCTGCCGTCCTTCAAGCTGGTCGACGATCCGGTTGGGCTGGCGGGCCTCGCTGGCGGGAGTGAGAGCGAGTTGGGAAAGCAGCGAGCCCAGGTCGGCGGGCTGCACGACGTGATCGACCGCGACCCGCTCGATCGCGCTCGACGGCATCTCGGGCGCGACCGCGGTCGCGGGATCCTGGACGACGCTGATTCCGCCGCGCTCCTTGATCGAGATCATCCCCGCGGTGCCGCAGTTCTGGTAGCCGCTGAGCACGACGCCGATCACGCGCGGGCCGTAGTGCGAGGACGCGGTGCGGAAGAGCGCGTCTGCCGCCGGCCGGTGGCCGTTCTCGCGCGCGCCGCGCACCACTTCCATCGAGCCGGATTTGACTAATAAGTGATTGTCGGGCGGCGCCAGGTAGATGTGGCCCGGCTCGATCTTTTGGCCGTGGAACGGATGGCTCACCGGCAGCGGTCCGCGCCGGCTCAAGATCCCCGGCAGGGGGCTTTCGTGCCCCGGCATGGTGTGGAGGACGACGAAGATCGAGGCGGGAAGGTCGGGCGGCAGCGCGCCGACGAGGTCGAGCATGACTTCAACGCCCCCGGCCGACCCGCCAATGACGATCACATCGTGGTTCATCCAAGGAAGCTTGGGCCGGCGGCTTCATCCGGCAGCGGGTGTGTGAGCAGGCGCTCGCTGGCCGCTACGACTCGATGGCGGGCCTCAGCGACGAGAAGCGGAGATTGAATCGTGTCCCCGGGCCGGACTCTATTTTCAGCGTTCCGCCGACTTGCCGCACCAACACCTGCACCAGCTGCAAACCGAGGGACGGCGAATTGCAGGGGTCGATCGACGAGGGCATGCCGATGCCATCGTCGGAAAACTCGAGGCCGGCCGCATCAACCCGGACGCGAATGGTTCCCCCGCGATTTCCCACGAACGCGTGCTTGAGCGCGTTGCAGAACAGCTCGTTGAGAATGAGCCCGATCGGCACGGCGCGCTGTAGGTCCATCTCGACCGGCTCCGTCTGCAGATCAAGACGGACGCGAGGGGCGGCCTCGGCATAAAAGGACAGCAGCGAGGTCGCCAGTCGATCGACAAAGGCGGCGAGATC
>JANXXR010000246.1 GCA_025350525.1 Deltaproteobacteria bacterium | reverse complement strand
CCCCGCAGTTCACGATCGCCGTGCTCGCCTCGTGAACCTTGCAGCGAGCCACGCCGCGAGCCCCGAGAGGATGAGCAACGCCGCAACGGGATATCCCAACGCAATTTGCGCCCGCTCCGGTCCCGCGGGCACATATGCCGCCCGCCGCTGCGCCGCCTGCTGGTGATACGGCAAGAGCACGGCAAGCTCGCGCTGCACCACCTGCGCCGCAGTCTCCCGATTCAAGTCGAAGAGCTTTTGCCAGAGTACGAGCGCCTGCGCCGCCCGCGCCGTGCCGCGATTCTCCAAAGCATAGAACTGCGCGACGGCCTGCCCTTTGGAGGAATCGAGATAGGCGTCCGGATCATCGCCGGTATCGAATTCATGTCCGTTGAGGCCATCGCGCAGGGTGGCAGCGCTGAAGGTCCAGGCCAGCCGATAGACCTCCGGCGCTTCCTTGCTGGACAGCGCGATGAGCGCCTTGGCCAGCCCCAGGCCGAACTGCTCACCGGTGACCGCCGCGCCGAACGATGGATCGCGGCTGATCGCCTCCACGTGCTTCGCGAACAAGTCCTCGCTGAACAAATGGTGATTGGCAATCAAGCGCAGCCCTACCTGCTTCAACGACCGCCGCGTGCCGAGGAGCCCACCCAGCGTCTTCGCATCGCGCAGCTTCGATTGCAGGAAGGCGCTCTCGAAGAATTCATAGATCCCCACCTGCACGGTATGGATTTGATTGGCGACGTCCTCGAGGTGGTGAAAGGCCGCCCCGGCAAAGGTCGCGCTCAGCCACGGCCCTCCCGGCAGCCCGCTGTTCGCCGCCAGCAGCGCGAGGTCGGTATAGAGCTGCGCAAACTCCGCTCCATAGGCATGCGCCGTCGGCGGCACCGCAAAATGCGCCGGATCCTTTTTCAGGACTTCCGGATCGTCGCTCAACGGCCCCTCGACCAGCCCGTAATGCGCGTGCCCTTGGCTCGTCGTCCCGGTCAGGCTGCCAAAGTCGAGCGTCGCCGGATCGCAGGGCATCGGCGTCCCATCCGACGCCCGAACAATCTCGCGGCTCCCGGCCTGAAGCCTGGGGCCTGAACCCTCGGGCCTCTCCTCCCACAAATACCGGTGCCTGTTCCGCTCGTCATCGTCCGGCCAGCGGCTCGCCGTCTGCAACAGCTCGCCGCGGGTGAGCGGGCGCGACTCGTCGGGCGTGAGGTCGAAGCCGTGCACGCGCGCCGCCGGATCCAGCATGCAGAGTTCCTTGAACTCCCAGGCGCCGAACGACGCCTCGGCGGGAAAGCGGCGGGCAAAGTCCGCGTCGGCGGAGGCGGTGCGCCAGAAGAGCGCGCGGAAGGCGTCGAGGTCGGCCTGCGTCGCCGGCGAGAGCGTGGCTCCTTCCGAGGCAAACACCGAGGCCGTGATGCGCGCGTGCACCGCCTCGTTGTAGGCGAGCGCAGCGGGTGAGACGCTCAGGAGCGCGATCAGGATGCGGCGCATTCACCGGCTCCGGTCATCGCAGCGAATCCATCAATGCCCGCAAGCGGGGAATCCCTTCCACGCACTGCACTCCATACCAGGAGAAATCGCGCCCGCCACAGCGGACTACCTTCGCCTTCGGCACCCGCTGGCGAAAGATCGCGGCGTCCTCCTCGGAGAACGGATGCGGCTCGTCGGGCAGCAAAATCACCTCCGGCGCCCGCTCGACCACCTCCTCGAAAGGAACCCGCGGATAGCGGGTATCGCGCGTGCCGGCGGAGGTCGGAATCGCCTGGCCCAGGTCGGCGGCGAGCGGAAAGCGGCGCTGCCGATCGCCGAAGACGTTGAAGCCGCCTCCCAACCGCAGCGCATCGCTGACATACGTCTGGCCATTGATGGTCATGAGCGGATCCATCCAGATGGGCACGAAGGCCCGCAAGGGCGGCCGCGCCCGCAGCGCCTCCTCTGCCGCGGTTGCCGCGGCGTACCCGCGCCGGATCAGATCGCGCGCGTCGGTCCCGAGGATCTTCGAGAGCCGCGCCAGGTGCGAGAGCCCGTCCGCCACCGTCCTGGGAAACGCCACCAACACTGGCAGGCCCAGCCGCGCAAACTCTTCCAGGTGGGCGCGCGAGTTCTCCTCCTGGTTGGCGAGGATCAGATCCGGCTCGAGGCGCGCCACCGCCTCCACGTCCACGTCCTTGGTGCCACCCACCACGGCGACGTCGCCGGGCGCCTCGCAGTATCGCGTCCGCCCGACCAGCGTGCCGCCCAGCGCCAAGACGTTCAGGGTGTCGCTCGGCACCAGCGAGACGATGCGCCGCGGCGGGCGAATGAACAAAAGCTCCCGTTGCCTGTCGTCGAACACGCGGACGGCCATGGCGCGAGGTATACAACGAAGATGCGCGCCATCGTGGTGAAGAGCGGGCGGATGGAGCTTGCGGAGATCCCCGATCCGCAGCTTCGCGAGGGCGATCTGCTGGTCCGCGTGCGCGCCGCCGGAGTCAACCGCGCCGACCTGCTCCAGCGCGTCGGCAAGTATCCGCCGCCGCCCGGGGAGCCCGACACCATCGGGCTCGAGATCGCGGGCGAAGTGCTGGAGCCCGCCGCGCGCCGGGGCGAGCGGGTGATGGCGCTGCTCGCGGGCGGCGGCTACGCCGAGAAGGCGCGGGTGCCGGCGGCGCAGGCGATGGCCATCCCAGACGGGTTCTCCTTCGAGCAGGCGGCGGCGATTCCAGAAGCGTTCCTCACCGCCTGGCTCAACCTCGCCATGCTGGGCGGACTGAAGGCGGGCGAGGTGGTGGTGGTGCATGCGGCGGCGAGCGGCGTCGGCAGCGCGGCGCTCCAACTCTGCCGCGGTCTCGCTCCCGTGCTGCTCGCCACCGCCTCTCCTTCCAAACACGAGGCCTGCCGCGCGCTGGGCGCCACCCACGTGCTGGCCCGCGACGACGTTCCCCTGCGGCTCGCCGAAGCCGTGCAGGCAGCGGCCGGGCGCGGCGCCGATCTGATCTTCGACATGGTGGGCGCCTCGTACCTCGAGGCCAACATCGCCGCGCTGGGCCTGCACGGGCGGCTCTGCTGCATCTCCACCATGGCCGGCGCGCGCGGCACCCTCGACCTGGCCGCGCTGTTGCACAAGCGGCTCACCGTGATGGGTTCGACCCTCCGTACCCGCAGCGCCGCGCAGAAGGCCAAGCTGGTGCGCGACTTCACCGCCCGCGCGCTGCCGCGCTTCTCGAGCGGCGAGCTGCAGCCGGTGCTGGACAAGACCTGGCCGCTCACCGAGGCCCAGGCAGCCCACGACGCGCTCCAGGCCAACGCGGTGGTCGGCAAGGTCGTCCTCGTCGTATGAGTCCCGCCGCCATGATCGAGGTCGAACACCTGCGCAAGTGGTACCGCGTGCACCGCCGCGAGCCCGGCCTCAAGGCCGCGCTGCGCTCGCTCTTGCACCGCCCCTACGAGGACGTGAAGGCCGTCGAGGACATCAGCTTCTCCATCGGCGCCGGCGAGCGCGTCGGCTTCCTCGGCCCCAACGGCGCCGGCAAGACCACCACCCTCAAGGTCCTCGCGGGCCTTTTGCACCCCACCGAGGGCCGCGTCGCCGTCGGAGGCTTTCTGCCGCAGGAGCGCGCGCGAGAGTTCCTCACCCAGATCACGCTGGTGATGGGCCAGAAGCAGCAGCTCCTCTGGGACCTGCCGCCCTCGGAGACCTTTGCCCTCAATCGCGCCATCTACGACATCCCGCGCGCGCAATATGAGGAGACGGTGGCGGAGCTGACGGCGCTCCTGGAACTGGCGCCCTTGTTGGGTAAGCCCACCCGGCAATTGTCGCTGGGCGAGCGGATGAAGTGCGAACTGGCGGTGGCGCTCTTGCATCGCCCCAAGGTGCTCTTCCTCGACGAGCCCACCATCGGCCTCGACGTCTCGATGCAGGCCACCGTGCGGACTTTCGTGCGCGCCTACAACGAGCGGTTCTCTGCCACGGTGATTTTGACCAGCCACTATATGGAGGACGTGGCCGCGCTCTGCCCGCGGGTGATGGTCATCGACAAGGGGCGCCTCATCTTCGATGGCGCCTTGCCGGATCTCATCCGCCGGGTGCGGCCCGACAAGCGCGTGCTGCTGCGGCTCTCCAAGCCGGTCGAGCAGCGCGACCTGCTGCCGCTGGGCACGATCATTTCGCAGAACGACGCCGAGGTCATCATCCAGGTCTCGCAGGAGGGGTTGCAGGCCTCGGTCGCGCGGGCCCTCTCCACGCTGCCGTTGCGCGACCTCACCGTGGAGGATCCGCCGCTCGAGGAGGTGATGCGCGACCTCTTCGCGCAGGGGAACGCCGCATGATGGCCGCGCTCAAGGCCTATCCGCAGATGCTCAAGACCGGCTTCGCGGAGGCGGTGGCCTACCGGGCCGAGTTTCTCATCTGGATGTTCGCCACCAACATGCCGCTGGTGATGCTGGCCATCTGGGCGGCGGCGGCGCGGTCGGGTCCCATTGCCGGTTATTCGCAGACCGGCTTTACCGCCTATTACCTCTGCGCCTTGCTGGTGCGCCTGATGACCGGCGCCTGGGTGGTGTGGGAATTGACCATGGATATCCGGCAGGGCACCTTTGCATTGCAGCTCCTGCGCCCGATCAATCCCTTGTGGCAGCGCTCGGCCGACAACCTCGCCGCCATTCCCATGCGCGGCATCGTGGCGCTGCCGGTGGTGGGCATCCTGCTCTGGCTCGCGCGCGGGGAGCTTTCGCACGACCCCTTGCAATGGCTGCTGCTCTGCCCTGCCCTGATGGGCGCCTGGCTGCTCTATTTCCTGGTGCAGGCCAGCATCGGCACGCTGGCGCTGCGCTTCGAGAGCGCCTCCAGCCTCTTCGACGCCTGGCTGGGCTTTTCCAATATCCTCTCCGGATATCTGATTCCATTGGATTTGTTTCCCCGCGCAGTCCGGGACATCGCCTTGTTCTTGCCCTTCCGCTTCCAGCTCTCCTATCCCATCGAGTTGATGCTGGGGCGCTGGTCCCGCGGCGAGGCATTGGAATTGCTGGCCGCCCAATGGGCCTATGTGGCGCTCTTCTTCATGATCACCCGCTTCGCCTGGCGCTCGGGCCTGCGCCATTACGCGGCGTACGGCGGATGATGCGCCTGTTGCGGGTCATCCGCGCCCAGCTCCGCGCTTCCCTGGCGCTGGCGCTGCAATACCGCCTCGAGTTCCTGGTCGAGGGCCTCCTGGCGCTGCTCTGGATGGCGGTGACGCTGGTGCCACTCCTGGTCGTCTTCGGCGCCCGCGGCACGGTAGCGGGCTGGAGCTTTGCGGAGATGCTGGTGGTGCTGGGCTGGTTCGTGGCCTTGAAGGGCGTGCTGGAAGGAACCTTGAGCCCGTCGCTGATGCAGGTGGTCGAGCACGTCCGCAAGGGCACCCTCGACTTCGTGCTCCTCAAGCCCGCCGACGCGCAGCTTCTGGTCTCGCTCTCGAAGATCGAGCCGTGGCGGGTGATCGACTTCGCCGGCGCCGCCGTCATCTTTACCTATGCCTTCCGGCAGATCGGCCACGCTCCCTCGGCCGCGGATCTCCTGCTCTCGGCGGCGCTGCTCCTCGCCGCGGTATTGGTCCTGTATTCCATTGCCATCCTGGTCGTCTCCATTGCCTTCGTCGCCGTGCGCGTCGATAACCTGCTCTATCTCTTTCAATCGGTCTTCGACGTGGCCCGCTGGCCGAGCAGCGTCTTCCGCGGCGCGCTGGCGATGATCTTTACCTATGTGCTTCCCCTGGCCTTGATGACCACCTATCCGGCGCTGGCGCTGCTCGGCAAGCTCAACGCGCGCACTGCGCTGGGCGCGCTTTTGGGCGCCTTCGTCTTCGCCGGGCTGGCGCGGCTGATCTGGCTCTCGTCCATCCGCCGGTACACCTCCGCCAGCTCGTGAAAGAAGCGCTGCCCATCGATCTGGCGCTGCCGCAGATCCTGGCGGCGCTGCGCGACGGGCCCGCGGTCGTCCTCGAAGCGCCGCCCGGCGCCGGCAAGACCACGCGGGTACCGCCCGCGCTGCTGGATCTGGTGGCGGGAGAGATCGTGGTCCTCGAGCCGCGCCGCATCGCGGCCCGCACCGCCGCGCGCAGGGTGGCCTCCGAGCTGGGCGAGCGCGTGGGCGAGACCGTCGGCTATCAGGTGCGCTTCGAGGACGTGAGCGGCCCGAAGACGCGCCTGCGCTACGTCACCGAGGGGATCCTCGCCCGGCGCCTGCTCGGCGACCCGCAGCTGCGCGGCGTGGGCGCGGTGGTCCTCGACGAATTTCACGAGCGGCACCTGGCCGGAGACCTGGCCTTGGCGCTGGTGCAGCGGCTGCTCCCGCGCTTGAAGCTGGTGGTGATGTCGGCGACGCTCGACGCCGCGCCGCTGGCGGATCACCTGAAAGCGCCCGTGGTCCGCAGCGAGGGGCGCCGCTTCCCGGTCGAGATCGAGCACCTCGACCAGCCCGACGACCGCTGGCTCTCCGAGCAGGTGGCCGCGGCGGTGCGCAAGCTGACCGTGCCGGGCAGCGCGGGCGACGTGCTCGTCTTCCTTCCCGGCGCGGGAGAGATCCGGCAATGCGCCGAGGCCCTCGGCGAGCTCGCGCGCCACCGCGATTTCGTGATCGTCCCGCTGCACGGCGACCTCCCCGGCGAAGAGCAGGACCGCGCGCTGGGCCCGGCCCGGCAGCGCAAGATCATCCTCAGCACCAACGTCGCCGAGACCAGCGTGACGGTGCCGGGCGTGACCGCGGTGGTCGATACGGGCCTGGCGCGGATCGCGGCGCACTCGCCCTGGTCGGGGCTGCCGTCGCTCACCGTGCAGAAGATCAGCCGCGCTTCCGCCCAGCAGCGCGCCGGCCGCGCGGGACGCACCGCTCCGGGCCGGGCGCTGCGGCTCTACACCAGGCATGATTACGACGCCCGCCCGGAGCACCACGCGCCGGAGATCGAGCGCCTCGACCTGGCCTCGACGCTGCTCGACCTGCGCGCCGCGGGGCTCGATCCGGAGCGTCTGCCGTGGCTGGACCCGCCGCCGCCCGGAGCGCTGCAGACCGCGACCGCCCTGCTCCGCCGGCTGGGCCTCATCGACGCGCAGGGCCTCGCCACCGAGCTGGGCAGCGCCTGCGCGCGCTTTCCGCTCCACCCGCGCCTCTCGCGCCTCGCGGTCGAGGCAACGCGGCGCGGCTTTGTTCAGGACGGCTGCGCGGCGGCGGCGCTGCTCAACGAGCGCGACCTGCGCCACCAGCGCGACCTGAGCGCGCCCACCGGGCCTTCCGACGTGCTCGAGCTGCTCGATGTGCTCGCGCAGTGGCGCGGCCGCCGCGACGTGGAAGGAAACGCCGCCCGGCGCATCGAGCAGGCGCGCGCGCAGCTGGTGCGGCTCGCGCCTGCGGAGGGCCCGCGCAAGAGCTCGCGCGACGAGGCGATCCTGGTGGCGGTGCTGGCGGGCTTTCCCGATCGGGTGGCGAGGCGCCGCGCTCCCGGCAGCGCCGAAGTCCTGCTGGCCGCGGGTGGAGCGGCGCAGCTCTCGCCCGCGTCTGCCGTGCGCGATGCACAGCTCCTCGTCGCCGTCGATGCCGAGGAGCGGCGGTCAGCGGGGCGGTCGCGCGCGCTGGTCCGCCTCGCCAGCGCCATCGAGCCCGAGTGGCTGCTCGACCTCTACCCCGAGGCGCTGCGGGAGGAGACCGAGCTGGTCTGGGAGGAGTCGCGCGAGCGCGTCGAGGTGGTCAGCCGGCTGCGCTACGACGAGCTGGCGCTGACCGAGAGCCGCCGTCCGCCGCGGGAGGACGAAGCTCCGCAGGCGGCGCGCATCCTCCTCGAGCACGCGACCTCCGTCCCCGATCCGGAGGAGGCAGCGGCCCTGAAAGAGCGGAGCCGGCTGGTGGCGCTCCATTGTCCGGAGGCGGGCATCGCGGCGCTGACCGACGCGGAGATCCGCGCGGCGCTGGAGCAGGCGGCGGCGGGGCTCACCTCCCTGAAAGAACTGCGCGAGGCGCACCTGCCGCTCCTGCCGCCGCAGACGCTGGCGGTGCTGGAGAAGCTCGCGCCCGGCCACGTCGCGCTCCCCGGCGGGCGGCGGCTGGCGGTGGAATATGTCCCCAATCAACCGCCGGCGATCCGGTCGCGGCTGCAGGACTTCTTCGGCCTCGCGCGGGGGCCCGCCATCTGCAACGGCCGCCTGCCGCTGACGCTGCACCTGCTCTCGCCGAACGGGCGCGCGCAGCAAGTGACGCAGGATCTGGCCGGCTTCTGGGAGCGCCATTATCCCGCGATCCGGCGCGAGCTGATGCGCAAGTATCCGCGCCATCCCTGGCCCGAGAACGGCGCCACCGCCTCGCCGCCGCCGCCGAAGCCGCCGCGCCGCTGACTCTAGTGGATGGCGGGGCGCACCGGCAGCTCGCGGATCAGCCGCGCCTCAACTGCCAAGAGTGCGTCGAGCCGCGGCTGGAAGTCGCCGCCGCCCGAATTCCGCGCCAGCCGCAGGAAGAGCCGATGGTGCCCCGCCTCCGAGGCGGCCAGCCGCGCATAGAAGTCGCGCAGCTCCGCGTCGGGCAGCGCTTCGGCGAGCAGCCGCAGCCGCTCCTCGCTGCGCGCCTCGATCAGCGCCGAGATGAGCAGCCGGTCCAGCAGCCGCTCCCGCGCCGGCTGCCGCACCTGGGCTTGCAGGGCTTGCGCATAGGGATCGCCCGTGTCGCGCCCGAGGAAGAGCCCGCGCTTTTCCAGCAGCGCCAGCACCTGCCCGAGGTGGCCCGCCTCCTCCCGCGCCAGCCGCGCCATCGCCCGCGGCAGGCCCGGCACTTGCGGAAAAGCCACCAGCATCGAGAGCGCGTGCGCGGCCGCCTTCTTCTCGCAGTGGGCGTGATCGACCAGCACCTCGTCGAAGCGCTCGACGGCCTGCGCGGTCCAGGCGGGCGGTGTGGCGACGAGAAGCATGGCGCGCCTTATACTCCAGCCATGCGCATCGGCGTCATCTCGGACACGCACGGCCTGGTCCGCGTCGAGGTGTTCGAAGCCTTCCGCGGCGTCGACCGCATCTTGCACGCGGGGGACATCGGCGGCACGGGGGTGCTCGACGAGCTCAACCTGATCGCGCCCGTTACCGCCTGCGCCGGCAACATCGACGACTTCCGCTGCGGCCCCGCGGGCGAGACGGCGCGGGCGGAGATCGACGGGCTCCGCTTCTTCCTCGTGCACATCCTCGACCGTCCCTCGCGCCCGCGGCCGGAAGTCCTCACCGAGCTGCGCCGCGCACCCGCCGACGTGGTCCTCTTCGGCCACAGCCACCTGCCGCACGACGAGCGCAGCGGCGGCGTCTGGTATTTCAATCCCGCCAGCGCGGGACCGCGGCGCTTCGACTATCCGGTCAGCGTCGGCATCTTCGAGAAGCGGCGCGCTGGCTGGCGCGCCCGGCACGTCGCGCTCGACGCGCGCTCGGAAGGCGCGCTCGAGAAGCACATGAACCAGCTCAGTAGAAGATGAGCGCGAGCTGCAGTCCGAGCACCTGCTCGGTGGTGCTGCCGCCGCCGTTGTTCAGGCTCAGGCTGGCGTTCTTGTAGAAGAGCTCGGGGGTGAGGAAGAGCCCGGGGCCGATGGCGATCTCGACGCCCAGACCGCCGGCGGTGGCGAGGCCCACGGCGCTGCCGTTGAAGCCGGAGGAGGTGGGCACCGTGCTGGAGAGCGCGGCGCCGATGCCCGCGCGCGCGTAGACGCCGAGGCGGGGCCGCGCGTAGAGGTGGTACGGCACGAAGGCCGCGATGATCTCGCTGCGGAAGGGCGAGCCGATGATGGTGCCGCCGTCGACCGCGCCCGAGAGGAAGATCTGCAGGCCGGGGTTGAAGCTGTAGCCCAGGCGCCCTTCGAAGTCGTTGCCGAAGGTGTTGCCGAAATCGAGGATGATGAGCGCGCCGCCGGCGCTGATGCCGGCGTAGAGGCCTTCCATCGGAGCGCCGGCGGGGCTCTCGTCGGCGGCGGGGCGCGAGGAGAGGCCGGCGAAGGCGGGCGTGCTCAGCAGCAGCGCGGCGGCGACCATCGATTTCATGCGGTTATCCCATCCGGTGCAGCAGGAAGAGGTCGCCCGCATGGGCGCCGGTGTGGCGCGCCGGCATGAGCAGGCCAAGCGCGGCGAGCACGCGGGCGGCGTCGAACTCGAGCAGAGCGCGCGCCGGATCGAGGCCGCGGCGCACGGCTTCGTCCCAGGTGTTGCCGTCGACAGTGGCGCCGGCGCTCTCGGTCGGGCCGTCGCGCCCGTCGGTGCCGGCGGCCAGGAAAGTGGCCCGCTCGCCGCGCAGCTTCTGCGCCATCAGCAGCGCGAGGTGCTGGTCGCGGCCACCGGGCGGCGCGCCTGCGGGGATTCTGAGCTCCAATTCGCCGCTGGCCGCGAAGGCGCCGCGCCGGGCCGCGAGCTTGTCGGCGAACGCCTCCACCGTTCCGTAGACGGGAGAGTCGAGCAGCGCGAATCCGCGCCGGCGCGCTTCCAGCGCGGGCGAGCGGAGATCGCAGAGGGCTTCGTGCTCGACGAAGTCGGCCGGGTCGCCGGGCTTCAAGGTCTCCCGCACGCGGGTGGCGGCTTCCGGCAGCGCGTACTTGCGCACCAGCGCCAGCGCGTCCTCGCAGGTGGTCCTGTCGGCCGCCGCCGGTCCGCTGGAGACCGCCGCGACGCCGCCGATGGGGACGTCCACCGCCACCAGCGCGCGTGCCCGGGTGACGCCCGCTGCGTGCAGCGCCCGGGCGAGGCCGCCGCCCTTGAGCCGCGAAAGGTGCGAGCGGACGCAGTTCATCTCTTCGATGGGCGCGCCGCTGTTGAGGAGCGCGAGGTTGACGGCGCGGACGTCCTCGAGCGAGAGGTCCGGATGGGGCGCCTCCGCCAGCGCCGAGCCTCCGCCGGAGATGAGCAGCAGGACGGAATCGTCGGGCGTCAGCGATCGGGCGGCGGCGAGCAGCGCCTCGCCCGCCCGCAGCGAGCCGTCGTCAGGAAGGGGGTGTCCGCCGCGCAACAGCTGCGCGCCCGGCGGCGACGGCGCGTCGCCCGGCACCACCAGGAGGCCGCCCGCCGCGCCGGTCACTCCCGAGTACAGCTCGGCGGCGACCTTGCCCAGCCCGAGCACCACCTGCCTTCCGCCCGGCCCCGGCTGCGGAGCCCGCCCCGCCGCGGCGCGCGCCAATAGGCGGGCGTCGAGAGCCTCGATCACTTGTTGATAGACGGCCAGGAGCTGCTTCACGCCGTTACCATAGCCTGATGGAAGAGGAGATCGCCTGTCCTTATTGCGGGGAGTCCATCTCGGTCTGGGTGGACGAGGGAGGCGGCACCTCGCAGCGCTACGTCGAGGACTGCTCGGTGTGCTGCAGGCCCATCGAGATCGCGGTCGACGTCTCCGAGGAAGGGGGCGCTTCCGTCACCGCCCTCCGCTCCGACGACTGACAAGAGCCTTTAAAGCGCACCACGGAGGCACGGAGGC
>JANXXR010000204.1 GCA_025350525.1 Deltaproteobacteria bacterium | reverse complement strand
CCCTCCTCGGAGCTGAAGGCGGCCGAGGCCATCGCGCTCTTGAAGCCGCTGCTCGAGGACGCCAGCATCGTCAAGGACGGGCACGATCTCAAGCGCGACCTCGACGCCTGGCGCCGGGCGGGCGTGCAGCTCGCGGGCCTCGGCATCGACGCGCGGCTGGCCAGCTATCTGCTCGACCCGACCGGGCGCGACCACGGGCTGCAGCAGACGGCGCGGGAGCGCATCTCCTGCGAACTGCCGCTGCTCAAGGACCTCTGCGAGAAGAGCGGCAAGGGAAAGAAGGCGACGCCGCTGCCCGAGCTGCCCGTCGACGAGGTCTCGCCGGCCGCCTGCGCGCTGGTGGAAGGCGCGCGGCGGCTGGCGGACGCCCTCGGCGAGGACCTGCGCAACGACGTCGAATTGTGGAAGCTCTACTCCGAGCTGGAGCTGCCGCTGGTTTCGGTGCTCGCCGATCTCGAGCTGGCGGGCATCAACCTCGACACCGCGCGGCTACAGCAGCTCTCGGTGGAGGTCGAGCAGCAGATCGGCGCCCTGCTCAAGGAGATCTTCCAGATCGCCGGCGGCGAGTTCCTCCCCTCCTCGACGCAGCAGCTCGCCGAGGTGCTCTACACGCGGCTGGGGCTGCCGGTCCTGAAGCGCGGCAAGACCGGGCCCTCCACCGATCAGGAGGTGCTGGAAGAACTGGCGGAGCAGCATCCGCTGCCGGCCAAGATCCTCGAGCACCGGCAGCTGACCAAGCTCAAGAATACCTATCTCGACGCGCTGCCGGCCACGCTGGGCAAGGACGGGCGGCTGCACACGACGTTTGACCAGGCGGTGGCGGCGACGGGGCGGCTCAGCTCGGTGAACCCGAACTTACAGAACATCCCCATCCGGACGCCCATCGGGGCCAGGATCCGCGAGGCCTTCATTCCGCAGCCGGGCTGGCGGCTGCTCAGCGCCGATTACTCCCAGATCGAGCTGCGGATCCTGGCGCACATCTCCGGCGACCCGGTGCTGCGCGAGAGCTTCGCCTCCGGGGAGGACCTGCACGCGCGCACGGCTGGCGAGACCTTTGGAATTCCGGCTTCCGAAGTCAGCCGGCAGCAGCGCGACATCGCCAAGATGATCAACTACGGCATCGCCTACGGCCTCTCCGCCTTCGGGCTGGGGCACCGTCTGGGGCTGGGGACGTCGGAGGCGGCGGCGATCATCGAAAAATATTTTTCTCGCTATCGAAGGGTGAAGGAGTGGCTGGACGGCACCATCGAGACCGCCAAGTCCACCGGCATGGTGAAGACGCTCTTCGGCAGGCGGCGCTATCTGCCGGACATCAATTCGAAGAACCCGACGGCGCGCAGCGCTGCCGAGCGGACGGCGGTCAATACGCCCATCCAGGGGACGGCGGCCGATCTGGTCAAGCAGGCGATGCTCAACGTGGACGCGGCGCTGCGGGGAAAGTTCCAGGCGCGCATGCTGCTGCAAGTCCACGACGAGTTGGTGCTGGAGGCGCCGCCCGCGGAGATCGCGGCGGTGGGCCCGCTGGTGGTCGAGCAGATGCGCCGCGCCGCCGACCTGGCCGTCACCTTGGAAGTCGAGCTGGGCGAAGGCGCCACCTGGGCCGCCGCCCACTAATCGGAGATCCGGGGACACCATACGCAACCCGTGCCAACGCGCGGCTTGGCATGGCGAGTTGCGTATGGTGTCCCCTTAACTATTCGAAAGAAATGGAGGCGGTGCCGCGGCCGCTGCCCGATACCGCGGCGCCGTTGACCGCGTGGGCGACGCAGCCGGCGGCCTTCTCGTCGCGCAGCGAGTCCATGATCACCTGCGCTTCGCGGACCCGCCCGCCCTGCACCGCAAACGACACCAGCACGTTGCCGCCGCGCTGGGCCCCCGCCGCGCACTTGCTCAGCGCGGCCTGCGCCGACGAGAGCCGGCCGCGCCCGTCATCGTCGGGCGGCGCGGAGTCGGACTCGAACGCCACCTTCTCGACCTTGACCGCATGGGGGACGGCGCCCACCGGCTCG
>JANXXR010000172.1 GCA_025350525.1 Deltaproteobacteria bacterium | reverse complement strand
CAAACCGCTTCGTGTGCAAAGCGTTCTCAAGGAAATCCTCCAGCCGCTCGCGCTTCACGCCGTCGCACTGCCGACAGATCTTCATCACCCAGGATGGCGGCGGTGAGGACGTCTTCTGCCATCACACGGCCATCAAGGCCGAGGGCTTCCGCACGCTGGCGGAAGGGGAGAAGGTCGAGTTCGAGGTGGTGAAGGGCCCCAAGGGCCTGCAGGCGCAGAACGTGCGCAAGTCGGCCTGAAGCAGTTCCAAAGAGCCGTCCCCGGGGCCCGGTTCACCGCAAGGAGGCCGGGCCTCGGCGCTTCGGTTCAGGCGCGCGCCTCGGCGTAGACCGGCACCAGGAGATCGCGCTGCTCGACCTGCACCACCCGCAGCAGCCGCTCGGCGTGGTCGACCACGAGCCGCATCACGCAGTCCTCGATGCGCAGCTCGCCGCGCTCCGGATCCTGGCCGGCCGCGATCGACTCGGCCAGCTCCGCCAGCGCGCGGCCCAGCCGCAGCACCACGTGCGGCGCCAGGGTGCGGAGCAGGGAGCCGGCTTCGGGTTGGACCTGGATGCGGTAGCTCATGGCTGCAGCCTGAGGCCAGCCCAGGCGCGCTGGAAGCCCGCCCGCGCACTGGCGCCGGCCAAGTGTCGGAGATCGACCGCGCCGCGAGCGGTGGCGCGTTTGACCGCCAACAAAACGGGCTTACGAGCCGGCCTTTCGCCGCGGCTCGGGCAGCGCCAGCGTGGGCGGAGGCGGGTCGACGAAGCTCGAGGGCAAGAGGTTGAAGGGCAGGAGCTTGAGCAGGATGGGCAGGAGCAGCATGCCGCCGGGGGCCGCGAAGATGGCCAACGCCGGAATGGTCTTGGCCAGATCGAGCAGCTGGGCGCGCACCTTGGTCTTCTCGGGAGCGGTCAGCTCGGTGCCGGCGGCGGCCTTGGCGAGCAGCTCGGCGAGCTCGCCGGTCTTGCGGATCTCCTGCATGAGCCGGTCGAGGTTGTCGCGCACCGCCGCCTCGAGCCGGGTGGTGAGCGCGTGGGGCAGGCCCTCGGGCGTCTCGGCCAGGCGCAGCGCCGCAAGGGCATCCTTGTGCCGGCGGTAGAAGTCGTCCACCTCGACTTCAAGCTGGGCCAGCCGTCCCTCGCCAACGCCGGTGGCCGACGCCAGCTGCTCGACGAAGGCCACCTCGCCCGCCTCGAAATGCCGGTCCACCAGCGCCGCCAAGAGAACCTGCGTCAGCGCGAAGCGGCGCAGCGCCCCGCTGTGCAGGAGCGGGGTGAGCTGCGAAACCGGGCGCGGCTGCTGGAGCGCCCGGCGCATCATGCGGGCCTCGCGCGCGGGCAGCCGCTGCGAGCGGACCACCTGCTCGATCCCCTTGACCGAACCTTTGCCGTTCTCCTGCACCTGGGCGAGGCCGGCGAGCAGCTCGACCAGCAGGCAGCGCCAGGTCACCGCGGAGCGCGCCGCCAGCGCCGCGGCGCCGGGGCTGATGCGCCGGTGCCCGAAGCTGGCCAGCGCCACCGTGGCGCAGGTGCGCACCTCGATGGCGCAGAGCCCGTTGTGCAGCGGCAGCCCAGCGAAGGGGCCCCTCTCGGCGAGGTAGCGCCGCGAGAGGCGCGCCGCGGTCTTGTCGGCGAGCTTCTCCAGCGGGCTGGGCAACACCAGCGGGCTCGCGAACAGGCGCGCGGCGGCCTCTCCCTCGCCGCCCGTCGCCGCCAGCACCGCGAGCAGCTGCGCCCGCCGCGCCCGCACGCCTTCCTCCGGGTCGCCGCCTGGCACGAACCAGGGCGCCTGCGAGAGCGCCGCCGCCCGCGCGCAGAGCCGCACCAGGCCGGCGACGAAGTGGGCGAAGGCGCGCGTTCCGGGCCCCGCCTCCGCGTCCAGCTCGACCGCCGGGTCCTGCGCGCCGGTGCCGTAGGCGAGGCCGCTCTCGATCAGCTGCGCCTCGAGCAGATCGCGCCGCGCCCGGAGATGCTGCGGCGCCGTGGGGCCCTGCGGAGGCTGCGCCGCCACCGCGCCGATGACCGCCAGCAGCCACTCGCCGCTCCCGGGGGGAAGCTCGGCCTGGAGGCTTTGGTGGAGAAGGCTTGCCACGATGGAACCTCGGATGCCGATTCTAACTGCGCGCTTCGCCCAGCGCGCGCAACGCCCGCAGCGCCGCGTGGGCCGTAAACCAGACCGGATCGATGGCGCAGGAGGCGAGGATCCACTCGGCGAACGGGTCCACCGCCACCGAAACCTCCGCCTCGCCGGTGCCGGAGACCCGCGCCGCATCGGGCTCGCCGCCCTCGGGACAGAGGCGCACCCACGACGGCCCCGAGGCGAGCGCGGCGCGCAGGGCAGCGAGGCTCTGCGCCTCCTCGCGGCCCAGCTCCCCCTGCACCAGCGCCAGCAGGCCTTCGCCGCCGCGCACGCGGACAGACACCCGCCGTTGCGGAGGCGAGCCGCGCTGCTCCAGCATCCAGCCCAGCTCCGCCGCGACATGGAAGGCTGCGCTCTCGAGCGCCACCGCACCGCTGCCGCCACCAGCGCCGCCGCGGCCGGCTGCACCTGCGCCGATGGCGTAGATGGCGAGGCGGTCGCCGAAGAGCAGCCCCTGTTCGACCAGCGCGCCCGCCGCTGTCCAGGCTGCCATCGCTCCCGCGGAGGGGAGCGCCACCACCCGCTTGCCGCGGGCATGCGATTCGTCGAAGCCACACGAAACCTGCGGCACGCGCAGGTCGGGCCCCAGATCGACGACGCGGAGGTTGCGCGCCCCGAGCGCCCGGACGAACTCGCGCGATTCGCCCGCCGGCAGATCGAGGATGGCCGCGCCTTCGGGCCCCACCGCCTGCGCCACGTGATCGGCGGTGGTGCGCGCGACGGCCAGCGCCAGCGAGAGATCGCCGCCCCGCCCCAACAGCTGCTCGAGCGCCGCCGTCACCGGCGACGCCCCGACGATGGCGACCTGCAGCGCCACGCCTACTTGACGGCCTTGACCCGCGGCCGCTTCTCGTCCTCCTGGTGCTCCCCCTTGCGGCCAGCCTCCGCCGTCTTGGCCAGCTCGATGGGAATGCCGGCCGGGGTGTTGGGCCGCACCACGCCGAACTTCTCGTAGAGCTTGGCCTCCACGTCGGCCAGCATCTCCGGGTGCGTCTTGAGGAAGTCGCGCGAGTTCTCGCGCCCCTGTCCGATGCGCTCGCCGCCGTAGCTGAACCAGGCGCCGCTCTTCTCGACGATGTTGTTCTCCACCGCGAGATCGAGCAGGTCGCCTTCGCGCGAGATGCCCTGGCCGTAGAGGATGTCGAACTCCACCTCGCGGAAGGGCGGCGCCACCTTGTTCTTGACGACCTTGACGCGGGTGCGGTTGCCGATGACCGTCTCGCCGTCCTTGATGGCGCCGACCCGGCGGATGTCGAGCCGCTGCGAGGCGTAGAACTTGAGCGCGTTGCCGCCGGTGGTGGTCTCGGGGTTGCCGAACATGACGCCGATCTTCATGCGGATCTGGTTGATGAAGATGACGGTGGTCTGCGACTTGCTGATGGTGCCGGTGAGCTTGCGCAGCGCCTGCGACATGAGCCTTGCCTGCAGGCCCATCTGCGGCTCGCCCATCTCGCCTTCCAACTCGGCGCGGGGGACCAGCGCGGCCACCGAGTCGATGACGATGACGTCCACCGCGCCCGAGCGGACCAGCATCTCGCAGATCTC
>JANXXR010000144.1 GCA_025350525.1 Deltaproteobacteria bacterium | reverse complement strand
CCGCTGGTGATGAGATCGATGACGGCGGGGTACGCTTCGACCGGGCAGCCCCAGGTGCCGTGCACGGTCGCGTCGAAGGCCATCAGATTCGAGAGCCGCAGCTCGACGGTGTCCGGCGTATAGCCGATCTGCACCATCGTCGCGCCTCGATCGAGGAGGCCGAAGGCAAGCGTCTGTCCCGCCTTGGTGCCGGTGCACTCGAAGATGCGCAGGCGGAAGCTGGGGAGCCCATGCTTCTTCAGCAGGGCGCGGACCTCGGACTTCACCGCCCTGGGAGCGAGATCGCGAACCTCCAGCGCCGCCTCCGCCCCGTGCTTCAGCGCCAGGTCGAGCCGGTCGCGCTTCACGTCGAGCGCCAGCACGTGGGCGCCCTGTGCCGCGGCGATCTGCGCGGTGAAGCCGCCCACGCCGCCGACGCCGACCACGGCCGCGACGTCTCCGAGCCCGAGGCCGCTGCGGCGCACCGCCTGGAAGGCGGTCGAGACGGCGTCCGCGACGACGCCGAGTTTCCACGCCTCGAAGCCTTTGGGCAGGCGGTCCAGCGGAACCAGCGGCGCGCTGCGCACCAGCTGGTGCGTGGCAAATCCGCCGTCGATGTCGTTGCCCGGCATCTGCTGCTCGGGGCAGGCGTTGCCGCGCCCCGCCTTGCAGAAGGCGCACCTTCCACAGGGCAGAACCGCGGGAATCAGCACCAGCTGCCCCGGGGCGGGCCCGGGTCCGTTGACCGCGGCGACGCGGCCGACCACCTCGTGCCCGAGCACCAGCGGGATCGGCTTCTTCGTCGGCACCTCGCCGCGCGCGTAGCCGAGATCGGTGTGGCACAGCCCGCAGCCGATGACCTCGACCAGCGCCTCGCCGGGCGCGGGGTCCGGCCAGCTGCGCCGCTCGGTCACCAGCGGTCGGCCTGCCTGGGTGAGGACGTACGCGAGTCCGTCCATGTTTGCCTCGAATTAGTATTATGAGCGAACGTTCGTTCATGTCACATGCACGAAGCGCACCTCTCGCTCCGGGCGATAACCTCGCCGCCGCGGCCCCGGGAGCGGACGACGCGAGAAATTCGCGCAAGAGTTGCTCCCGGGGCGATGGTCGGCGCAAGAAATGCCGCTCCCGGAGTCTGGACCGCCGCACGGTTTTGCCCGCAGAAGATTGCGGGCTTCTGCGCGATGCCGGTTACGATACGCGCTCAGCGCATCGCGGTCGGCCGGGTTCGATTCCCTCCGCCTCCACCATTTGCCGTCTCGCCATCGATGACAGAACTTCCCGTCGCCCCCCTGCTGAAGATTCTGCCGCGGATCTCTCCGGTCGGAATTCTCGAGCCCGGCGACAACGACCTGGCTTCGCCGCGGGTGTACCCGCCTGCGCTGCGGGTGGTGGCGCTTCTCGTCCTCGGTCTTTTCCTCGCGGTGGTGGTGGTCTCGACCTCCTTGAGCCTGGGGAGCTACTGCCTGACCACCGACGCAGGGAGCGCGTCGCCGCTGCCAGCAGGGCGCCCGTCGACGTTACTGCAGAAGCGATCCTCCAAATAGCCCCGGGGCGAAGGCGCGCAGCAGGCCGAGCGCGCCGCCGGCGAGGACCACCACCACCACGTTGAGCCGCCATTTCCAGTTGAGGAGCACGACGAAGGCGGCGGCGCCGAGCAGCAGCGTGAGTGGATCGAACTGCCCTCCCCGCATGAACGCGATCTGCGCCAGGGGAATTGAAATGGAGAACATCAGGCCAACCACGCCGCTGGTGACGCCGCGCAGGAAAGATTTCACTCCCGGCTGCGCGGTGAGCCAGCCCATGTAGGGCGCGGCGCCGAGCACGAAGACGAAGGACGGCAGAAAGAGCCAAAAAGTCGCGGCGCAGGCGCCGAGGAAAGCCGCGCCGGCGCCGTGACCCGCGAGGTAGCCGACGAAGATCCCCACCGAGATGAGCGGCCCCGGCGTGGTCTCGCCCAGCGCCAGCGCGTCGATCATCTGCTGGTCGGCGATCCAGCCATAGCTCTGCACGGCGCCTTCGCGGATGTAGGGCAGCACCGCGTAGGCGCCGCCAAAGGAGAAGAGCCCCACCCGGAGGAAGAACCAGGAGATGTCGAAGAGGCGGCGGCAGGCGGCTTCGGCCGCCTCGGCCCTCGCCGGCAGGAGCAGCAGCAGCGAGGCGACGGCTGCGCCGGAGCCGGGGCCCAGCCGCTTCCAGGCCACCGAAGCGAGGCCGCAGCCGAACAGCACCGGGAGGAACGGGACCTGGCCGAAGTAGAAGGCGGTGAAGGCAGCGATGGCGAGCGCGATGGCAAAGGGCCCCTTCAGCGCCGCGCGCGAGATCCGCACCAGCGCGGCGAGGAGCAGCGCGAGGCCGACGGGGCGGAAGCCCCAGAGGACGCCCAGCACCTCCGCCGTCTTTCCGAAGTGGACATAGATCCACGCCAGCGCGGTCGGCGTGATGAAGCCGGGGATGATGAAGAGGATGCCGGCCAGCGCGCCCGCCCAACGTCCGCGTTTTTTATATCCGATATAGATTGCCAGCTGCAGCGCCTCGGGGCCGGGAAGGACGTGGCAGAAGTTGAGGGCGCGGACGAACTCCTCCTCGTCGATCCACTTCTGGCGCTCGACGCACTCGAGGTGCATCAGCCCGATCTGACCCACCGGGCCCCCGAACGCCAGCCAGCCCAGCTTGAGGAAGTACCAGAAGATCTCGCGCATCGAGACGGGGCGCGGTTCGCTCTCGGGCACCGGTACCAAGGAGGGCGGGAAGCTATCATGCTCGAGGCGGCCCGGCCCACCCGACCGATTGCCGGCTGCGCTCCGATGTGATTCTGCTGCGCGCCGTTTCGCGAGGAGTCAGAGATGACGGCCACGGTGATGACCACCACCCCGACGCTGGCCGCGCTGCTCCGCACGCCCGGCGTCACCTCCGCCGCGCTGGCCGATTTTCTCGACGGCCTCGACGAGGCCGGCCGGCTGCGCGAGGTGCACTCCCTCGATGGGGCACTGCAACAGGCGCTGTGGAACGCCTGCGAAGGCGCGGCGCCGCTCACGCTGGAGGAGTTCGTCCCCCCCTCGCTCCCCGAGGGCAGGATGCTGGCGTATGGCGGCCGGAACTCGCTGCCGGTCTTCTCCCTCTTCGAGAAGCGGTTCATCCGGCAGGATGGCGCCGTCGTCGGCTACAACCACAGCGCCGTGAGCGGCCTCATCGGTCCGGGGTACTTCACCGTCGAGCCGGGCTCCGCAGAGCGCGCGAAGGAAGTGCACATCGACTACCAGCGCGTCCCCGCGCGCGCGCCCGCAGGCCAGCCGCAAGTGAAGCCCAACGAGCGCGGCCTCAGCAGGCTGGTCTTCGGCGGCCTCCACGACTTCTGCCGCCGCGTCGCCACGGGCGTGGTCATCGGAGAAGCCACTCGAGGCGGCAAGCGGCTGGGCGCCTTCTTCGTCCTCGCCCGAATGCTCGGGCAAGAGTAGCCGCTACCAGACGCGGACGCGATCCTGCGGCAAAAGGTAGAGCTTCTGCCCGGGCGCAACGCCAAAGGCCGCGTACCAGGGATCCTGGTTGCGGACGGTGTCGGCGCGAAATTCGGCGGGAGCGTGCGAGTCGGTGACCAGCCGCTGCCGTGCTGCTTCCTCGCGGATCTTGTTGCGCCAGCTCTGGGCGAAGCTCAGGTAGAACTGCTGGTCGCCGGTCAGCCCCTGCACGGTGGGCGCTTCCTTGCCGCCCTGCGAGAGGCGGTAGGCGTCGTAGGCCGCCGCCAGCCCGGCGACGTCGGCGATGTTCTCGCTCACGGTCAGCTTGCCGTTGACGTGCGCGTCGGCGAAGGGCCGGTAGCCGTCGTACTGCTTGACCAGCTGCTCCGACGACGCCTTGAAGTGCGCGAAGTCCTCCTCGGTCCACCAGTTCTTCAGCCGGCCAGAGGCGTCGAAGAGCGCGCCCTCGTCGTCGAAGCTGTGGCTGATCTCGTGGCCGATGGTGGCGCCGGTGGCGCCGTAGTCCATCACCACCGGGCGCGCAGGATCGAAGTAGGGCGGCTGCAGGATGGCGGCGGGGAAATTGAGCGCGTTCATCGCCGGCAGGTTGACGGCGTTGACCAGCTGCGGGTTCATCACCCACTCGCCGCGATCGACCGGCCGGCCGAGCTTCCCCAGGTTGCGCTGCAGCTCGAAGAGCCCGGCGCGCTCGGCGTTGCCCAGCGCGTCGCCCGCGACGACCTGCAATCCCGAGTAGTCGCGCCATTGGTCCGGATAGCCGACGCCGACCTTGAGCGCCTTGAGCTTCGCCTTGGCCCGCTCCTTGGTCTGCGGCGCCATCCACGCCAGCTTGTCGATGCGCTCGGCGAAGGCGGCCAGCTCGTTCTTGACCATCTCCTCGGCGCGCGCCTTCTCGGCAGGCGGGAAGTAGCGGGCCACGTAGAGCTTGCCGACGGCCTCGCCGAGCGCGTCGTCGGTGACGTCGATGGCGCGCTTCCAGCGGGCGCGCAAGGCCTCTGTGCCCGAGAGCGTCTTGCCGAAGAAGTTGAACCGCTCCTCGACGAACGCCTTGGGCAGGAAGGCCGCCGCCCGGCTGATGGCGTGGAAGGCCAGCCACTCCTTCCAGGTGGAGAGCGGCTGGCTCTTGACCAGCGCGGCGATGCCGGTGAGCGCGCCCGGCTGCCAGACCACGAACTGCCCCTCGCGGGCGAGGCCAGCGGCGTCGAGGAAGGCCGACCAGTCGAGGC
Organism: Deltaproteobacteria bacterium; assembly: GCA_025350525.1. Lineage (GTDB taxonomy): Bacteria > Myxococcota > Myxococcia > Myxococcales > 40CM-4-68-19 > 40CM-4-68-19. The sequence continues at coordinate 27,537 of JANXXR010000144.1, read as the reverse complement.
CCGGCGCGCGCTTTTCGAGATCGCCGCGCGACCAGTGGTTGTTGCCCTTGATCACGTCTTCGGAGTCGGTGCGGCTGAGGTGGACTTCGGCGATGCGGTGCTCGAGGTCGAAGATGCGCGCCGCCTTGGGCCCTTGATCGGGAATGGCGGCGAGCTTGAGCATGGCCGCGATGTGCGCCTGATACTTGGCGCGGATCGCCGTCATGCGCGGCGCCGGGTCGGTGTAGTAGTCGCGGTCGGGCAGGGTGAGGCCCCCCTGCAGGAGAAAGGGCGCGTAGCGCTGCGGGTCGTCGAGGTCCTGCGCCACCCAGAGGCCGAAGATGTTGTCGGTGTGCAGGTTGGTGGAGTTGAGCACGTCCACGTCGGCGCGGACGGTCTTGCCCAGGGCGCGCGCCAGCGACTGCGCGTCGGAAATGGCCGCGATGGCCGCGAGCTGGGGGAGCAGCGGCGCGAGGCCTTTGGCCTCGATGGCGGCTTCGTCCATGAAGGTGTTGTAGGTGTCGCCGACCTTGCGCACCTCCGAGCCTTCGGGGGCGGAGGTCCTGGCCGCTTCGGCGATCAGGTCGGCGGTGCGCCTGGCGGTGAGCTCGGCGAGGATGCCGCCCGTGCCCCAGCTGCTGCGGTCGGGCGGGATGGCGGTGGACTTGCTCCAGGCGCCGTTGGCATAGGCGAAGAAGTCGTCGCCGGGAGCGACGGCGGAGTCCATTCCGGCCCGATCGATTCCGGCCTCCGGGGGTGCTGCGGGAGCGGCGGCGGCTTGCGGAGCGGGCGGGGCGGACTTGGGGGCCGAGGCACAGGCGGCCAGCAAACAGGCGAGGAGGGTTTTCATGGCGGCGGACATTAGACGACCGGCGGCTGCGCGGCTACCCGGCCCTTCCGTCGTGCATCGGTCAATCGAGCCCGGCCGAAAGATGGCCTTTCGCGACATTCGAGCTAGGCTGGGTCCGATTCGAGCCTGGCGCATCCATGCGCGGAAAGAGGACCACAAATGACCTGGAGCGGAGCATCGTTGGTGATGATGGCGGCGGCCCTGCTGGCGGCGGCCCCCGTACGCGCAGCGTCTTGCAGCAAGGACAGGGATTGCAGCGGCAACACCGTCTGCCAGTCGGGCTCCTGTGTGCCCAGGCTGAGCACGGCGACCTCTGATTCCTCGAGCACCACGTCGAACGCGACGGCCGCGAACAATGCGCGGCCGTCCATCGTGCTGCTCGGCCTGTTGCCCTACGGCGGCGGCGGCATCGGCATCGGCATCGGCGCGCGGGTCGAGTACCCGGTGGCCTTGAACGTCATCAAGGAGATGCCATTCAAGAATGACATCTTCGTCGTCGGCGGCCTCGAGTACTACACCCAGAGCTACAGCTCCTTCGGCAGCTACCGCTGGAACTACTTCCGCATCGACGCGGGCGCGATGTGGAACTTCTGGTTCCTGGAGAATTTCGCTGCCTATCCCAAGCTGACCCTGGGCTACGAAGCGGCTTCGCTCTCGGGCTGGGACACCGCGACGTACGGCCCGGCGCCGTCCTCCGGCGGCCTCGCCTTCGAAGCGGCCGCCGGCGTCATCTACAACCTCAACTCCACCATCCAGCTGCGCGGCGAGCTCGGCAGCCACGCGCTCAAGGCCGGAGTCGGCTTTCACTTCATGTAACGTCGCCGGCCGCGACCGGCGCGGGTGCAATGCCCGCGCCGGTTTCGCGTATGCTCCGGCGATGAGACTCTTCTTCGCCGCCGCGCTCGCCGCCGCCGCAGTTCACGCCGAGCCCGCGCAGCTTCTCGCCCCTGCGCCGCCGCCGCCCGCGTCCAGCGGCGCCTCCGGATCGATCGACGTCGAGGCGGCCACCCGCGCTTATCTGAATCAGCTGCCTGCGGCGCAACGGGCAAAGTCCGACGCCTACTTCGAAGGCGGCTACTGGCTGCACCTCTGGGATTTCCTCTGGGGCGCGGGCGTCGCGCTCCTGCTCCTCTTCAGCGGATGGTCCGCGCGCATGCGCGACCGCGCCGAGCGCCTTACCCGCTTCGCCGCCTTGCAGACCGCCCTCTACTGGCTGCAGTTCCTGGCGGTGACGTACCTGCTCTCGTTTCCGCTCAGCCTCTACCGCGACTACTTCCGCGAGCACCGGTATGGATTGTCCAACCTCACCCTGGCCGGCTGGCTGGGCGAGGAGGCCAAGGGCCTGTTGGTCTCGGCCATCTTCGGCACGCTGGCCATGATCGCGCTCTACGCCATCGTCCGCCGGCTGCCCCGCACCTGGTGGATCTGGGGCGCGGGCGTCTCGCTGCTCTTCCTCGCCATCGGCGCGCTGATCGCGCCGGTGCTGATCGTGCCGCTCTTCAACACGCCGAAGAAGCTGGCCGACCAGCGGGTGGTCGCGCCCATCCTCTCGCTCGCCCGCGCCAACGGCATCGCCACCGGCGAGGTCTGGGAGATCGACGCCTCGAAGCAGACCACCCGCGTCTCCGCCAACGTCAGCGGCTTTCTCGGCACCGAGCGCATCACCCTCAACGATAATTTATTGAACCGCTGCTCGCTGCCGGAGATCGAGGCGGTGATGGGCCACGAGATGGGCCACTACGTGCTCAACCACGTCTACAAGTTCATCTGGGAGTTCGGCGTCATCATCGTCGTCGGCTTCGCCTTGCTCAACTGGCTCTTCGAGAGGCTGCGCGCCCGCTACCGCTTTGGAGTGCGCGACCTGGGCGACGTGGCCGGGCTGCCGCTGGCGTCGCTCATCCTCTCGCTCTACTTCTTCGCGCTGACGCCGGTCATCAACACCATCGTCCGCACCGCCGAGTACGAGGCCGACGTCTTCGGCCTCAACGCCGCCCGGAAGCCCGACGGCTTCGCGCAGACGGCGCTCAAGCTCTCCGAGTACCGCAAGCTCGAGCCGGGCCGCCTCGAAGAGATGATCTTCTACGATCACCCGAGCGGCCGCACCCGCATCTTCACCGCGATGCGCTGGAAAGCCGAGCACCCGGAGACCTGGTCGAAGAAACCCTGAGGCCTGAAGCTTTCGAGGCGCGCGCTCACGCGCCGAGGAACGCCGCCTTCACCTTGTCGTTCTCCAGGAGTTCCTTGCCGCCCCCCGAGAGCGCGATGCGCCCCGTCTCCAGCACGTAGCCGCGCGAGGCGATGCGCAGCGACTGGTAGACGTTCTGCTCCACCAGCAGCACCGCCGTGCCCTGCTTGTTGATCTCGACGATGGTGTCGAAGATGGTCCGCACCAGGAGCGGCGAGAGCCCCAGCGACGGCTCGTCGAGCAGCAGGAGGCGCGGCCTCGCCATCAGCCCGCGCGCGATGGCCAGCATCTGCTGCTCGCCGCCGCTGAGCGTGCCGGCCTGCTGCCCGCTGCGCTCGCGCAGCCGCGGAAAGAGCGTCATCCCGCGCTCGAGGTTCTTCTCGCGCTCGGCCCGCGCCGACTTGATGTACGAGCCCATTCTCAGGTTCTCGAGGATGGTCATCTCCGGAAAGACCCGCCGCCCCTCAGGCACCTGCACCACGCCCAGCTCGACCACCTGGTGCGAGGCGAGGCGGGTCAGGTCGTGCCCATCGAAGACGATGGTGCCCGAGCGCGGCTTGAGGAGCCGCGAGACGTTGCGCAAGGTGGTGCTCTTGCCGGCGCCGTTCGAGCCCACCAGCGTGACGATCTCGCCCGGCTGCACCTCGAGCGAGACGCCGTGCAGCACGTGCACGTCGCCATAGGCAAAGTGCAGATCCTGGATCTGGAGCAGCGGCGCGCTCATTGCTTGGCTCCGCCGCTGTCGCCCAGGTAGGCGGTCATCACCCGCGGGTCGCGGACGATCTGCTGGGGCGCGCCCTCGGCCAGCTTCTCTCCCGAGCTGAGCACCACGATGCGGTCGCAGGTGCGGACGATGGCCTTCATGTCGTGCTCGATGACCACCTGGGTGAGGCCGCGCTTCTTGACGTCGAGGATCAGCTGGATCAGGTCCTCGCTCTCGCGGGCGTTGAGGCCGCCCATCACTTCGTCGAGGAGGATCAGCCGCGGCTGCGTAGCCAGCACCCGCGCCACCTCCAGCTTCTTGCGCTCGCCGATGGGCAGCGCGCCGGCCAGCATCGCCGCCTTGCCGTCGAGCCCCACCACCTTGAGCTGGTCGTGCGCCAGCGCCCGCGCCTCCTTGACCGAGCGGGTGCGCAAGAGCGCGCCCACCATGGCGTTGTCGAGGACGGTGAGCTTGGCGAGCGGCCGGACCTTCTGCCAGGTGCGGGCCATTCCCAGCCGGCAGACCTGGTCGGGCGAGAGCCCGTCGATGCGCTTGCCCTCGAAGAAAACCTCGCCGCTGGAGGGCGGAAAAAAGCCGGTGATGCAGTTGAAGAGCGTGGTCTTTCCGGCGCCGTTGGGCCCGATCAGGCCCAGCACGATGCCCGGCTCGACCGAGAAGCTGACGTCGAGGTTGGCCTTCACGCCGCCGAAGAAGCGGCTCAGCTTGCGCACTTCCAAAATCGGGCCGATGGGCGCAGTCATTCTGCCGCCGCCTTCCGGCGCAGCCGGGCGGAGACGAAGCCCACCAAGCCGTCGGGCATCCAGAGAATGACCACGATGACGAGCAGGCCGTAGATGAGCACGTGGGCGTGGGCCAGGTTCTCCTTGAGGAAGGCGCCGGTGGCCGAAGTCTCGGAGAGGCCCAGCTTGAAGAGGCCCTGCGCGATCAGGTTGGAGCGCAGCGCTTCGGAGAGCAGCACCAGCACCACCGCGCCCAGCAGCGGCCCGGTGACGGTGCCGATGCCGCCGATGATGCAGACCAGCACCATCTGCACCGAGACGTCGAGGCCGAAGACTTGCTGGGGCTCGATGAAGCCGACATAGAAGGCGGCGAAGCTGCCCGCCAGCGCCGTGCAGGCCGCCGAGATGAGCAGCGCCGCGTTCTTGGATTGCGTGAGCGGAATGCCCAGCGAGTGGGCCGCGTCCTGATCCTCGCGGATGGCCTGCAGGTAATAGCCGAGCTTCGACCGCTTGACCGCCCAGTTGACCCCGATGCAGAAGACCGCCATGGCGAGGCCCATATAGTAATAGGGCGTCTTTCCATTCCAATCGGTAACCAGATGATTGCCGATCTGGAGGACCGGAAGGTCGCTGGCGAGGATGCCTTCGGCGCCGTTGGTGACGTCCTTCCAGTTGAGGGCGAGCAGCCGGATGATCTCGGCCACCGCGATGGAGGCGAGCACGAAGTAGGGCCCGCGCAGGCGGAAGGTGATGCTGCCCACCATCAGCGCCACCACGCTGCCGATTCCCACCGCCACCCAGACGCCGAACCAGGGCGCGATATGGTTGTGCTCGAGCAGCACGAAGGCCCCATAGGCGCCCAGGCCGTAATAGGCGGCGTGACCCACCGAATATTGACCGGCGAATCCGCCGATCACGTTCCAGCTCTCGCCGGTGGCGATGGCGATGAAGAGCAGGATGAAGATATGCAGCGCATAGGGGCTCTGCACCCAGAGGGGAATGAAGAGCAGCAGCAGCAGCGGGAGCCCCCAGTAGAGCACCTTCACATGCGGCTCTTTCCGAGGAGGCCCGAAGGCTTGAGCAGGAGCACGCCGAGGAAGATGACGTAGACGCAGACGTCTTTCCACCCCGAGCCGAGATAGGCGGCCGAGACCGATTCGGCGGTGCCGATGAGCACGCCACCCAGGGTCGCGCCGATGATGCTGCCCATTCCTCCCAGCACCACCACCACGAAGGCCTTGAGGGTGAAGGCGGCGCCCACTTGCGGATAGATGTAATAGGTGGGCGCCACCAGCGCGCCAGCCGCGCCCGCGAGGCCGGCCCCCAGCCCGAACGAGAGCACGCCCATGTTGCGGACGTTGACGCCCATCAGCTGCGCGGCGTCGCGATCCTGCGCGGTGGCGCGGATGGCGTGGCCGATGTCGGTCTTGACCAGGAACCAATAGAGGGCGGCGGTAATCGACGCCGTGATCAGGAAGCAATAGAGCAGGGGCGTCGAGAGCCGGATGCTGCCGATGGCGACGCTCGACGAGGAATAGGTGGTGGAGAGCAGCTTGTAATCGGAGGTGAAGAGCAGCTGCGCCAGGTTGGAGAGCACGAGGCCGATGCCGATGGTGAGGAGGATCTGGTTCTGCGGCAGCGCGTCGAGCACCCGGTTGATGAGCGTGCGCTGCAAGAGGGCGCCCAGCAGGAAGACCGCCGGCAGGGTGATGACCACCGAGAGGAAGGGGTCGAGGCCGAAGCCCTTGAAGAGGAAGAAGGTGAGGTACATGCCGACCATCACCAATTCGCCCTGGGCGAAGTTGATCACGCGCATGACGCCGAAGATCAGCGTCAGGCCGATGCCGATCAGCGCGTAGACGCCGCCGATGAGCACGCCGGAGAGGATGGACTGGATGAGGACGGCCATGGAGTGCACGCCTCCGGCGTGAGGCTTCGGGCTTCGGGCTTCAGGCCTGAAGCTGCTTGAGAGAGGGCATCTTCTGCTTCCCGCATGATGATCGCGAGCAGTTCTTTGGCGGGGAGCTCCCGGGCGAGCGCGGCGGCCTGCCCGGCCCAGAGCGAGAGAAAGCCCGCCTCTCCGGCGCGCGCCGCGGCGGCGCGGATCTCGCGGGTGAGCGCGTTCTGCACCGGCCAGGGGGCGAGGGCGGCGCCCGACATTTCGCGGGTGAAGCGGTTGGCGAGGCCGCGAGCGGCGCGGCCCGAGAAGGCGCGGGTGATGACGGTGCCGTCGTCGCGGGCCGCCTTCAGCGCCGCGCGGTAGGGCGCGCTGGTGCCGGCCTCGGGGCAGAGCAAGAACGCCGTGCCCAGCGAGACGGCGGACGCGCCCAGCGTCAGCGCCGCAGCCACGCCGCGGCCGTCCATGATTCCTCCGGCGGCGACGATGGGCACCTGCACTGCGTCGATCAGCTGCGGGACCAGCGCCAGGGTTCCGACCAGCGGCGGCTCCGCGTCGCGATCGAAGGTGCCGCGATGTCCGCCCGCCTCGGCGCCCTGGGCGCAGATGGCGTCGACGCCGGCTTCCTCGAGGGCGCGCGCCTCGGCCACGCAGGTGGCGGTGCCCAGCGTGAAGATGCCCGCGCCGCGGCAGGCGTCGAGGATCTCGCGCGAGGGAATTCCAAAGGTGAAGCTGAAGACCGGCACCTTCTCCTCGAGCAGCACCGGGAACACCTGCGCCAAGGGCACTTGAAGCCCGTGCGGCGCCAGCGGCGGCAGGCCCAACTCGGCGCGATAGGGGGCAAGGCGATCCTGCGCGGCCGCGAGCGCGGCCGGCTCCGCGGCGACGCCGTCGTCGACAAACAGGTTGATGGCAAACGGCCGCGAAGTCCCGGCGCGAATGGCGCGGATGATCTCCCGCACCTGCCCGGCCGGCAGGTACGCCGCACCATACGATCCCAGCCCGCCCGCCTCGCTCACTGCCGCGGCGAGGGCGGGCGTGGAAGGCCCACCCGCCATCGGCGCAAGGATCAGGGGATGTCGAATCCCGAGGCGTCGGTTCAGCGTCATCGCAAGACCTGGCTTCAGGCCTGAAGCCTGAAGCCCGAAGCCTGAAGCCCGCTCCTAAAACTTCTCGTCCCGAATCTTGACGTCCTTCCCCTCTTTGAGGAAGAGCGCGCCGACGATGACGGTGATGATGGCCACCACGATCGGGTACCAGAGACCCTGGTAGATGTTTCCGGAGGCAGCCACCATGGCGGTGGCCAGCAGCGGAAGCATGCCGCCGAACCAGCCGTTGCCGATGTGGTACGGCAACGACATCGAGGTGTAGCGGATCTGGGTGGGGAACAGCTCGACCAGGAAGGCCGCGATGGGCCCGTACACCATGGTGACGTAGAGGACCATGATGACGAGCAGCAGCAGCACCATGGCGTGGTTGATCTGCTTCTTGTCCGCGGTGGGCGGGTAGCCGGTGGTCTTGAGCGCGCCCTTGAGCTTGGCTTCGTCGTAGCCGCGCACCTCGTTGGTGCCGACGCGCGTGACCACGTCGGCGCCGCCCTCCGCCGGGAGCGAGGTGAAGGAGAGGCCCGACTTGGTGAGGAAGTCCTTGGTTCGATCGCAGGGCGTGAAGACCGTGCTCGAGACGACGAAGACGTGGAAGTTGCAGTTGTCGGCCGCGACGCTGACCGGCACCGTCTGCTGGTAATTCTCCAGCGCCGGGTTGGCGTAGTGGGTCAGCCCTTTGAAGAGCGGGAAGTAGGTGACGGCAGCGATGGCGCAGCCGAAGAGGATGATCTTGAGGCGGCCGATGCGGTCGGAGAGCCGGCCGAAGAAGACGAAGAAGGGCGTGCCGATCAGGAGCGAGGCGCCCACCAGCGTGTAGGTGGTGACGTAGTCGACCTTGAGCGTGCCGCTGAGGAAGAAGAGCGCGTAGAACTGGCCGGTGTACCAGACCACGCCCTGCCCGGCGGTGGCGCCGAGGAGCGCCAGCAGCACGTACTTGTTGTTCGGGTAGCGCAAAAAGCTGTCGCGCAGCGGCGAGGTGGAGGTCTTCTTGGCGGTCTTCATGCGCATGAAGACCGGCGACTCGTTCAGCTTGAGGCGGATGTAGACCGAGACCGCCAGCAGGATGAGCGAGATGAGGAAGGGGATGCGCCAGCCCCAGGAGGCGAAGGTCTCCGTGGTCATGGTGCCGCGGGCGACGCCGATCACCAGCAGCGAGAGGAAGAAGCCGATGGTGGCGGTGGTCTGGATCCAGCTGGTGGCGTAGCCGCGCTTGTCGTCGGGCGCGTGCTCGGCCACGTAGGTGGCGGCGCCGCCGTACTCGCCGCCGAGCGCCAGGCCCTGCAGGAGCCGCAGGGTGACGAGGATGATGGGGGCGAGGATGCCCACGCTGGCGTAGGTGGGCATGATGCCGACCGCCGCGGTGGCGAGGCCCATCACCATGATGGTGATGAGGAAGGTGTACTTGCGGCCGACCAGGTCGCCGATGCGCCCGAAGACCAGCGCTCCGAAAGGCCGCACCAGGAAGCCGGCGGCATAGGTGGCGAAGGCCGAGAGCAGCGCGGCGGTGTCGTTGCCCTTGGGAAAGAAGAGCGACGCGAAGAACGGCGCCAGGGTGGCGTACAGGTAGAAGTCGTACCATTCGAAGACCGTGCCCAGAGAGGAGGCGATGATCACCTTCCGCTCTTCGGCGGGCAGGATCGCGCGATGGCCGGTGTCGAACGGGGCCGCTTCGGTGGCAGAGCTCATGCTTGCTCCTCGACTTTCAGCTTTTGCAAACGGGGTTGTTTGCGATGCCGCGACAGAGGTGCGAGCTACAGTTACAAGACGACGAAGGAGTTAGCACAGCCACTGCAAAATTATCAAATGGCCCCGGCGGAGGCTTCGTCGCGTTCGTGACGCATCTGCTCTTCCTGCACCAGCGCGGTCAGCTCGGCGAGCACGGCGGCAAAGCCTGGCGAGGCCGGCTGGCGCGGCCGGGGCAGCCCCACCTCGACGATGCGCTTCACCGTCCCCGGGCGGTAGGTCATCACCACCACGCGGTCGGCCAGCACCACCGATTCGTCGATGCCGTGGGTGACGAAGACGATGGTCTTGCGCAATTCGCCCCAGATGCGGAGCAGCTCCTCCTGCATGGAGCGGCGGGTGAGCGCGTCGAGGGCCCCGAAGGGCTCGTCCATCAGCAGCATGGGCGAATCGACGGCCAGCGCCCGCGCGATGGCCACCCGCTGGCGCATGCCGCCCGAGAGGTCCTTGGGGAAGCGATCGCCGAAGCCGCGCAGCGAGAGCTTGGCAAGGAGCGCTTCCACCGTCTCCCGCACCTGCGCGGCCGGCGCCTTCTTGATCTCGAGGCCGAAGGCGATGTTCTCCGAAACCGTCATCCAGGGGAAGAGCGCGTACTCCTGGAAGACCATGGCGCGCTCGGGGCCGGGGGCCACCACAGGCCTTCCAAAGGCCTCGACCGTGCCCGCATCCGGCTTGACGAAGCCGGCGATGACGTTGAGCAGCGTGGACTTGCCGCAGCCCGAGGGCCCGAGCAGGCAGACCAATTCGCCCTGGTGGACGTCGAGGTCGATGCCGTCGAGGGCGTGGATGGGCTGGCCTGAGGCCGCGGTCGTGTCCGGGCCGAACTGCTTGCGCACGCCGCGCAGCCGGACGACGGGAGCCTGGTCCTTCGGCTCAGGCACTTTCGATCCCGCGGTGCCAGCGCAAGAGGCGGTCGTTGAGGCGGGCCATGCCGGTGTCGATGACCAGGCCGATCAGGCCGATGGTGATCATGCCGGCGATGATCTTGTCGGACCAGAAGTACTCGCGCGCCTCGAGGATGCGGTAGCCGAGCCCGTTGTTGACGGCGATCATCTCGGCGACGATGACGCAGATGAAGGCGACGCCGACGCCGATGCGCAGGCCGGCGAGGATCTGCGGCATGGCTCCCGGCAGCAGCACCCGGCGGAAGAGGGTGGCCGAGCTGGCGCCCAGGTTCTGCGCCACCCGGAGGTAGATGGCGTCGACGTTGCGGACGCCGGCGATGGTGTTCATCAGCACCGGGAAGAAGGCGCCGAGCGCGATGAGAAAGAACGAGGGCGGGTTGCCCAGCCCGAACCAGAGGATGGAGAGCGGGATCCAGGCGATGGGCGGGATGGGGCGCAGCACCTGGATCAGCGGATTGAATACCGTGTATACTCTGTCTCGCGCACCCATCCACAGACCGAGCGGCAGTGCCAGCCCGGCGCCCAGCGCGAAGCCGACGGCGACGCGGAAGAGGGTGGAGAGCGCGTCGGCCGCGAGCTCGCCGCCGCGCAGGTACTCGATCCACTTGCGCGCCACCTGCGAGGGCGGCGGCAGGATGGCGGGGCTGACGTGGGCGAAGCGGCAGGTGGCTTCCCAGCAGAGCAGCACCACCAGCGGCGCCGCCAGCGAGCGGAGCGCGCGGATCACCGCTTGGCTTCCTCGAGCAGGTCCAGCCTGACGAAGTCCTTCGCCTGCGGCGCCTTGGGCAGCTTGCCCACGCCGTACTTGACCATCAGATCGGCCGTCACCTGCACGTGCTCGGGCGTGATGTCGGTGGTGAAGGCGGCGTTGCCCAGGGCGTCCTTGTACTCGTCGGCGGCGAGGGCGCCCTTGAAGACCTGCTCGCGGACGTACTTCTCCGCCTGGTCGGGATGGGCGAGGAAGTCGCGCGTCGAGGCGACGAAGCATTTCATGGTCCGCAGCGCCAGGGCGTGGTTCGCGTAGAGCTTCTCGGTCATCACCAGCGCGCGGATGGGCTCGCCCATCTCGGTGTCGTAGGGCTTGATGAGCTCGACCGCGTAGCCCTGCCGGATGGCCTGCGACGACTGCGGCTCCGACTGGCTGATGGCGTCGAGCTGGCCCGATTGCAGCGCCTGGTTCAGGTCGGCGTAGGCGAGGAAGACGACCTGCACGTCCTTCTGGGCAAGGCCGTGCTTGCCCAGCTCGGCGTAGAGGAGCAGCTCCTGCGCGCCGCCGCGGGCGGTGCCGATCTTGCGGCCCTTCAGGTCCTCGATCCTGGCGATGCCTTTGTCCTTGCCGACGACGATGCGGGCGCCGCCCTTGGCGAACCCGGCGACCACGAAGACGGGTGCACCGGCGGCGCGGCCGGCGATGGCGGCGTCGAGGGCGCTGGCGGCGAGATCGATCTCTCCGGCGAGGATGCCCGGCACGATGTCGAGGCCCTTGGCGAAGACGCGCTCTTCGAGGCGGATGCCGAACTTCGGGCACACTTCCTTCATGTGCGAGACGGCGCCGTAGTGGGCGAACTTGAGGTTGCCGAGCCGGACGACGTCCTCGGCGCGGGAGGAGAGGGCGAGGAGCAGGACGAGGAGCACGAGGCGCATCAAGCGCATGTATGCGGAGGCAGGCGGCGCTGTAAAGGCCCCGCGTGTCAGCGTTGGAGGTTGGATCAGTCTCCGCTGGGGTGCCGCAGCAGCCAGGTTCGCGGACGCAGGACGGGCGCGTCGGCGGACAGCGGAATGGTCAGCCACACCGCGGAGGAGCAGGGATCTGCGCCCTGCGGCGCGACGTCTTCGCGCAGGCGGTGGCGCACGCCGGTTCATCGAAACGCGTTGAAGCAAGCTTCAGGCTTCCAGATCCAGGCTTCGGCCAGAGCCAGCACCCTGCCGGGCATTTCTTCTTTTGGGGCGCTGCGCGGGCTGCGCCCGCTCCGCTGTACAAGGGGCTCCGCCCCTCGTACCACTCCCGGGCCGCTGGGCGAGCCGTGGTCCTCCTCCCAGCGAGATCTGGCTGCGGCGTCGTCCAGTGCCGCTATCCGTCGCGCGCGTGGCGCAGCAGCCAGGTCCGCGGTCGCAGCACCGGCGCGTCGTCGGTCAGCGGCAGGGTGAGCCACACCGCGGAGGAGCATGGATCTGCGCCGCGCGGCGCGATGTCTTCCCGCAGGTGGTGGCGGAAGTTCTCGAGGAGGTAGCGCAGCGCCCGCGCCACCTCGCGGCGCGAGGCCAGGACATGCGCATGGTAGCGATCGGCGAAAACGCCTCCGCGCCGCCGCGCCACTCGGTTGAGCGCCCGCGCCAGCCGGACCGAGAGCCCCTGCACTCCGCGGGCGAGGCTCTCGGCGCCGTCGGCCTCGACCAGCAGATGCAGATGATTGCCCTGCACGGAGTAATGAATGACCCGCAGGCCGTGCCGCTCCTTCGCCTCGCGCAGCGCCTCGACGATGGCCCGATACCTCCGGTCGCCGCGCAGGTATCCCGTGCCCGGCAGGGTCCGCAGCGTGACGTGCACCGGGTGCCGCTTGGGAAACCGGGCGCGCCTCAGATGCGAGACTCCCGGCTTCGCTCCGGTGGGCGGGCGGCCCGCGCCTTTGCGCTTTCCTCCCCAGATCTTGAGCGGCAATGGAAGCTGCTTCCTCCATCTTGATTTAGCATAGTTCAGGCATCGCGTCAAGCCGCCCTTGCACAGCTGAAAACGGGGGACTGGGTGCAAACCAGATAGATCCTTTACACGTCAGCACGCCGACATCCTTTCCACCTCGCGCCCATTGCACGGCGACATCGCAGACAAAGAGCGATGCCCTGGAAAGCGACGGACGCGATGAAGGAGCGAGTGAGCTTCGTGTTGGAGTGGGAGCGGCGCTGGAACGAGGCCGAAGGTGGCGCCACCGAGATGAGCTACCTCTGCCGCAAGTTCGGCGTGAGCCGTCCGACTACGCAGGCGTAAAGCGCCTTCGCGACGCGGCCCACGATGTGCGCGCCGTCGAGGAGAGGTCACGGCGCCCGCAGTCGACCCGCAAGCGGTCCCGCCTGAGGTCGAGGACTGGATCGTGCAGGCTCGCAAGCTGATGCCGCAACTTGCCCCCGGACCATGGCCGACACGACGCGATCCTCACCGCGGCCTCTCGCGACTCCGCTTTCCGCTTTGCCTCGACGCCCTGCAAACGTGCGCCATTGGACGGGCGACCGAAGGCGTGCCGCAGCGCGCGCTTGAAGTCTTTTGCAAAAAGTCGTTACCTCCCGCGCCATGCGCACCTCAAGGGTCTGCCTCCTCTTCTTCGTCGTCCTCATGGCCGCCTGCAAGAAGTCGGGCCCCGCTCCTGCCGACAGCGCTCCCAGCGGCGGCACCGCCGCTCCGGCGGCGGGCGACAGCGCAGGCGCCATCCGCATCGGCGCCACCCTCCCGCTCACCGGCGCCGAGTCCCGCATCGGCGGCTTCTACAAGGAAGGCTACGACCTCGCTTTCGCCGAGGCGGCCCAGAACGGCGGCATCGAGGTGGGCGGCAAGAAGATGAAAGTCGAGTTGACCCTGCTCGACGACACCAGCACGCAGGCCACCGCCGCCTCCCTCGCCGATCGCCTGATCAACAGCGACAAGGTCAGCTTCCTGCTGGGGACCTACGCCACCAATCTGGTGGAGGCGCAGAGCGTGGTGGCCGAGCAGAACGGCATCCCCTACGTCAACGGCGGCGGAGCCGCCACCGCCATCTACAAGCGCGGGTACAAGTGGGTCTTCGGCCTCCTGGCGCCGGTCGAGTTGCTGGCCGAGTCGATCATGAAGTGGGTCGATACGCAGCAGCAGGCCGGCAAGCTGCCCAAGCCCGCCACCATCGCGCTGCTCTGGGAGAACACCTCGCACGGCAAGGACTTCCGCAAAGGCGTGACCGACTTCGCCACCAAGACGAAGAACTACACGGTGGTGGTGGACGAATCCTTCGAGCTCTCCGGCAAGGACTTCAGCGCGCTCCTGGGCAAGGTCAAGGCCGCCAACGCCGACCTCTTCCTCGCCGACGCGCACCTGCCCGACTACATCACCATGCAGCGCCAGTACGTCACCGCGGGGCTCTGCCACAAGATCCAGAGCTACGGCGCGCGCGGCAGTGAGAAGCAGGCCGCCGAGGCGCTGGGCAAGAAGAACGTCGAGTACGTGCTCAGCGCGGTCTGGTGGAGCTCGCAGCTCGCCGGCAAGAACCCGGAGGCGAAGAAGTTCGTCGAGCTCTTCAAGTCGAAGAACGGCGGCCGCTCGCCGGAGTGGTACCAGGCGCTGGGCTACGAGACGGCGCGGGCGCTCTTCACCGCCATCTCCCAGGCGGGCTCCACCGATCGCGAAGCGGTGCGGGCCAAGCTCGCCTCGCTGAAGATCCCCTCGCTCTTGCCAGGCGGCGAGCTGAGCTTCCCGGCGGAGTTCGGCCAGCAAGTCCACGCGCCCTTCGTGGTGCAGCAGAACCTGCCCGACGGCAGCGCGCCGGTGATCGCGCCGCCGGAAGTCGCGCTGGGCCAGGGCATCGCACCCAATCCCGGCTGCGCCAAGTAGTGGAGCGGTTCCTCGAGCTGGTCATCGCCTCCGTTCTTCTGGCGGGCCTCTACGCCACCATGGCGTACGGGCTCGGCCTCATCTACGGCGTGCTCCGCATCGTCAACCTGAACCACGGCGGCATGATCATGGCCGGCGCCTACGCGGGCTGGTATCTGCACAGCGAGTTCGGGATCGATCCGTACCTGGCGCTGCTGCCGGTGGGCACGGTGGCCTTCCTCGTGGGGATGGGGATGTACCGCCTGCTGGTGCACCGGCTGCCGCGCGGCGCCGCCGGAGGAGTGCAGTCGCTCCTGCTCCTCTTCGGCGTCTGGCTGGTGATGCGCAACATCGCCTACCTGCTCTTCACCGGGAACGACCAGACCGTCCACACCACCTACGCCACCCGGGCCATCACGCTGGCCGGCGCGCAGGTCTCGGTCAACCGCCTCGCCGTCTTCGGCGTGGCGCTGGCGACGCTGGGTATACTTCATATACTTCTGACCAAGACCTACTTCGGGAAGGCGCTGCGCGCAGTGGCGCAGAATCCGGAGAGCTGCACGCTCCAGGGCATCCGCGTCGACCGCATCTACGCGCTGACCTTTGGCCTGGGCACCGCGCTGGCCTCGGTGGCCGGCCTCCTCGGCGCGACCCTCTTTCCCTTCAACCCTAGCTTCGGCGCCGCCGAGCTGCTCAAGTCCTTCGTGGTGGTGGTGCTGGGCGGCCTCGGCAGCGTGGCCGGCACCGCCATCGCCGCGCTCATCCTCGCGGCCGTCGAGGTCTTCCCCACCGCCATCCCGGGCTTTCCCACCTACCTCACCGCGGCGCTGGGCTTCGTCCTGTTGGTACTGGTGCTGGTGCTGCGGCCCGGCGGCCTCTTCGGCCAGCGTGTGCTCGGATGAGCCTGCCGCCCTGGATCAGCCGGCGGGCGCTCATCGGGCTGGGCGCCGCCTGCGCGGTGCTGGCGGTCGGGCCGCTGTTGCACGACAACCTCTACCTCCACAACCTCCTCACGCTGACCTTCATCGGCATCGCCGCGGCGCTGGCCTGGAACTGGCTGGGCGGATATCTGGGACAGGTCAGCTTCGGGCACGCGGCCATGTTCGGGCTGGGCGGCTTCGTCGCGGCCCGCGGGGAGATCTCGCTGCACCTGCCCATGGTCTTCGCCTGGATCTTCGGCGGCCTCGTCGCCGGCGCCTACGCGCTCCTCTGGGGCCACCCGACCCTGCGCCTGCGCGGACCCTATTTCTCCATCGCCACCATCGGCGTGGGCGAGGCCACCCGCCTGGTCGGCACCTATTGGGACTGGCTCACCGGCGGCTCCTCCGGCCTCTCGCTGCCGATGCACCCGAATCTCAAGTACACGCTCTATTGGTATGGCCTCGCCCTGGCGGCGCTGGCGCTGGCGGCTTCCTATGCGCTGCGCCGATCCTCCCTGGGCCTCTCGCTCCTCGCCATCAAGAGCGACGTCGACGCCGCCAGCGACGTCGGCGTGGGCGCGGTGCGCCTGCAAGATCTGGTGCTCTTCCTCTCCGGCGCGATGATGGGAGTCTGCGGCGGCTTCTATGCCTCCTATTTCAGCTATATCGAGCCCGGCGATATGTTCGGCTTCGACCGATCGATCTCCTGGGTGTTGATGGGCGTCATCGGCGGCATCGGGACCATCGCCGGGCCCGCGCTGGGCGCGGTCATCTTCGTGCTGCTGCGGCAATACCTGATCGCCTCCTATCCGCAGCTCTATCTCGGACTCTATGGAATTCTGTTGGTGCTGGTAATCCTCTTCGAGCCGCTGGGCCTCACCGGCATCGCGCTGCGCCTCTTCCACCGAGTGCGGCCCGACCTGTCGGTCACCGGCGTGGCCGGGGAGGACTGAGGCGATGGCCATCGCCCTGCGCGCCCAAGGATTGTCGAAGCGCTTCGGCGGCCTCAAGGCCGTCGACGAAGTGACCCTGCAACTGGCCGAGGGGCAGATCCTCGGCCTGATCGGCCCCAACGGCGCCGGCAAGAGCACCTGTTTCTCGATGCTGGCCGGCTCGACGCCGCCGACGGCGGGCCGGGTCTTCCTCGGCGAGACCGAGATCACCGGGCTGCCCGCCTTCCGCGCCGCGCGCGCGGGCGTGGTCCGCACCCACCAGATCGTCCGGCCGTTTGCAAACCTGACGCTCTTCGAAAACGCGCTGGTCGCGGCCGTCCAGTGCGCGGGGCGCGATCACGCCGGCGCCCGCGCGCTGGCCCTCGAGGCGCTGGACTTCGCCGGCCTCTCGGCGCGGCAACACCAGTATCCGGCCGGCCTGACGCTGGCGGGCCGCAAGCGGCTGGAGATGGCCCGCGCGCTGGCCTGCAACCCGCGGGTGCTGCTCCTCGACGAGGTCATCGCCGGCGTCAACCCCGCCGAGGCGCAGGAGATGGCCACGCTCATCCTGCGCATCCGCGACGAGCGCAAGGTCTCCATCATCATGACCGAGCACGTGATGGCCGCGGTGATGCGCCTCTGCGAGCAGGTGGTGGTGCTCGACGCCGGCAAGCTGATCGCCTCGGGCGTGCCCAGGGAGATCGTGCAGAACCCCGAGGTGATCTCGGCCTACCTGGGGAAGAAGCATGAGCACTGAGCCCCTGCTGGAAGTCCGCGGCATCGACGCCGGCTACGGCGACGTCCAGGTGCTGTCGGGGCTGTCGCTGAAGGTCGAGGAGAAGGAGATCGTCACGCTGCTGGGCTCGAACGGCGCCGGCAAGACCACCACGCTTCGCTGCATCATGGGCGTGGTCCGGCCGCGGACGGGCGAGGTGATCTTCCGCGGCCAGCCGCTGAGCGCGCAGCCCGCCAGCGAGCGGGCGGGGCAGGGCATGGCGCTGGTGCCGGAGGGCCGCGAGCTGTGGCCGCAGCTGACGGTGCGCGAGAACCTGGAGCTGGGCGCCTATCACCAACGCGCCCGCGCGCGGGCGGCGCAGAACCTCGAGCGCGTCCACCAGCTCTTTCCGCGCCTGCTCGAGCGCAAGTCGCAGATGGCCGGCAGCCTCTCCGGCGGCGAGCAGCAGATGGCCGCCATCGGCCGGGCGCTGATGTCGGAGCCGTCGCTGCTCCTGCTCGACGAGCCCTCGCTGGGCCTCGCGCCCATCGTGGTCGAGCAGATGTTCGAGGTCATCCGCTCGCTGCACCAGGGCGGCATGACCATCCTCCTGGTCGAGCAGAACCTCCAGGCGGCGCTGGAGATCGCCACCCGGGGGTACGTCATCGAGACGGGGCAGGTGAAGCTGACCGGCACGGCCGAGCAGCTGCGCAATGACCCGAAGATCCGCGCGGCTTATCTCGGACTGTGAGAAGCGGCTTCAGGCTTCAGGCTTCAGAAAAACAACTCCGTGCCCTCGGTGCCTCCGGGGTGCGCTTTTCCAGCCCCGCATCGCGCCGCTGAAAAGCAGGAAGGCCGCCGACGCGCAGGGCGAAGGCGGCCTTCGTTGCAACCTCGTGCCGCTGCTTCCTAGAAGAGGAAGTTGTAGTGCACCAGCAGCGTGCGGAACGCCTGCGAGGAGAGCAGGTTGTTGATGGCGCGGCGCGGGCCGTTGGGCGCGGCCGGCTCGAGCGAGAGCGGCACGTAGGCGGCGTTGCCCGCGGTGATGGTCTGCGGACCGTACGCCGACTGCCCGTGGTTGACCGCGAACTCGACGTTGAGGTGGTTGAGGTTCTTGTTGAAGAAGAAGTTCAACCCGGCCTTGAAGTTCCGGCTGTCGGCGGAGCCGACCACGGCTGCGGTGCCCGCCTTGCCGCCACAGGTGGTGATCTGCGCCGCGCTCAGGCTGCTGATGTCGCACGAGCTCGCCGAGAAGTAGTCGTAGGCGACGTACGGGGCGATGGCGCCGAAGCGGTAGCCGATGTTGCCCGAGAGGCCGAGGCCGGTGTTGGCCGAGCCGCTGCCGTTGCCGTTGAGGTAGGCGGTGCCTTCGACGACGAGCTCGTTGGCCTCGGTCATGGGGAAGTTGAGGTAGAAGTCGGCGGCGAAGAGCTTGGCGTCGGTCAAATTGCCGTAGCCGTTCTTGATCGCCTGCGACTGGTAGTTGCCGGCAAAGCCGACGCTGAGGATGGGATCCTTGCCCCACTTGTACGCGCCGTAGAGCCAGCCGCCTTCCTCGCTGCCGATGAGGTCGAAGTTGACGATGCCTCCGATCATCGGGTTGCGCTTGGGGGCGATGCAGCTGCCCTGCACCTTGGCGTCGCAGGGGGTGAAGGCCGGCGAGTTGACGTTGGCCGGTGCGCCGGTGAGGCCGGCGGCAGGCGTGTACCCTTCGTAGACGCCGCCGCGGAAGCCGATCTTCTTGTTCATGGCCCAGCCGCGGATCTGCACGCCGGTATCGCGCAGCGCCGGGAAGGCGTTGCCGGGGATGCGGAAGCCGTCGGTCTGCACGTCGGCGGTGACGAAGTTGGTGGTGCTCTCGAGGAGGTGGTGCGAGATCGGGATGAGCAGGATGCCGGCGTCGATGTAGAGGACGGTGCCGCCGGTGAGGCCCGTGGGCGCCCAGCCGACCCAGGCGTCCTGGACGATGGCGCGGCCGGTGAAGTTGCCGAACTTGCCGAAGTTCGGGTTATCGACCTGCACCAGGTAGGTGAAGTTGGGCCCGAGGTCGCCGTTGACGAGCATGCGGGTGCGGCGCACGAAGATGTCGTACGCAGGCCCGGTGCCGTCGGGCGAGCCCGCCTCGGTGACGAGGAACTGCGGCTGCACCTGGAAGCTGACGTTGAGCGTCGCCCCCTCGATGGGAATGGGAACCTTGGTGGCGAACGAAGCGGCAGGGACGAGCATCAATGCGAGGGCGAGGGCCCTGCAGGTAGCCTTCATCGGCATTCTCCATGAATCGGTGCGGTTGGGAACTGAGAGCCGTGTGCAAAAATCTGCGGCGTCGACGGCGCGTACTCTACAGGGAGCGAGTCGAAAAGCAATATTCCGATTCGTTTCAAACCGGTGACGTTTTGCGCACCGGGTCATTGCATGAACCAGCCGTGGCTGACCACCACCGACTGGCCGGTGAGCGCGTTGGAGGGAAAGCCGGCGAAGAAGAGCGCCACTTCGGCCACGTCCTGCAGCGTGGTGAACTCGCCGTCCACCGTGTTCTTGAGCATGACGTTCTTGATCACCTCGGCCTCGCTGATGCCCAGGTCGCGCGCCTGCTCGGGGATCTGCTTCTCCACCAGCGGCGTGCGGACGAAGCCGGGGCAGATGACGTTGGCGCGCACGCCCAGGGCCGCGCCTTCTTTCGCCACCGTCTTGCAGAGGCCGATGAGGCCGTGCTTGGCGGTGACGTAGGGGGCCTTGAGCGGCGAGGCCTCCTTGGAGTGCGCCGAGCCCATGTAGATGATGCTGCCGCCGCGCTTCTGCGCGGCCATCTGCCGCAGGCAGGCGCGGGTGGTGAGGAAGGCCCCGTCGAGGTGGATGGCCAGCATCTTCTTCCAGTCGGCCAGGCTCAGATCCACCAGGGGCGAGATGATCTGCACGCCCGCGTTGGAGACCAGCACGTCCACGCCGCCGAAGCTCGAGACGACCTGCGCGACGCCCGCGTCCACCTGCCGCTCGTCGGTGACGTCCATGGTGACGCCCAGCGCGGAAGGCCCCAGCGCCTGCGCCGCCTCGGCAGCGCCGCGCACGTCGGCGATGGCCACCCGCGCGCCTTCCTGCAGATACCGCTCGGCGATGGCGCGGCCGATGCCGCTGGCGGCGCCGGTGACGATGGCGACCTTGCCCGAAAGCTTCCCGCTCACAGCGGCCTCTTGAGGAGGCGCGACAGCTCTCCGAACATGCCGCGGCGGAAAGCGATGACGCAGAAGACGAAGATGGCGCCCTCGGTGACCGTCACCCAGCTGCCCAGCTGCGCCAGGTAGTTCTCCAGCGCGGCCATGAAGACGGCGCCGGCGATGGGCCCGAAGATGGTGCCGAGGCCGCCGATCAGGGTCATGAGGATGACCTCGCCGGAAGTGTTCCAGTGCACGTCGGTGAGCGAGGCGAGCTGGAAGACCAGCGCCTTGGTCCCTCCGGCGAGGCCGGCCAGCCCAGCCGAGAGCACGAAGGCGATGAGCTTGTACTGGTTGACCTTGTAGCCGAGCGAGATGGCCCGCGGCTCGTTCTCGCGGATGGCGGTGAGCACCTGGCCGAAGGGCGAATGCACGGTGCGGTGGAGGATGGCGAAGCCGAGCAGGAAGATGGCCGCCACCACGTAGTACATGACGTAGGTGCGGGAGAGATCGAGGAAGCCGAACATCATCCCCCGCGGCACGCCCTGGATGCCGTTCTCGCCGCCGGTGAACTCCGCCCGCAGGCTGAAGAAGAAGAACATCTGCGCCAGGGCCAGCGTGATCATGGCGAAGTAGATGCCCTGCCGGCGGATGGCGACGAGCCCGGTGGCGAGGCCGAGCACCGCGGCCACCGCGGCGCCGAAGACCAGGCACAGCTCGGGGCGCCAGCCCCACTCAAGCGCCGCGTGCGCGGTGGCGTAGCTGGCGGCGCCGAAGAAGAGCGCGTGGCCGAACGAGAGCAGCCCCGCGTAGCCGAGCAGGAGGTTGAAGGCGCAGGCGAAGAGGGCGAAGCAGAGCGCCTTCATCACGAAGACCGGATAGACGACCCAGGGCGCGACCAGGACCAGCGCCACCAGGATGGCGAGGGGCGCCCGGTGCGAGCGGGGCGCGAGCTCTGCGGCGGGTGCTGCGGAAGCTTCGCTCACGCTTGCTTTCCGAAGAGGCCGGCCGGACGCACCAGGAGCACGATGGCCATGACCACGAAGATGACGGTGTTGGAGGCCTCCGGATAGAAGACCTTGGTGAGGCCTTCGAGGATGCCGAGGGAGAAGCCGGTGATGATCGAGCCGAGGATGGAGCCCATGCCGCCGATGACGACGACGGCGAAGACGACGATGATCAGGTCGGCGCCCATCAGCGGGCTGACGCGGTAGATGGGCGCCGCCAGCACTCCCGCGAGCGCGGCCAGCGCCACGCCCAGGCCGTAGGTGATGGTGATCATCCGCGGCACGTTGATGCCGAAGGCCGAGACCAGCGCCGCGTTCTCGGTGGCGGCGCGCAGCCAGCTTCCCAGCCGGGTGCGCTCGGTGATGGCCCAGGTGCCGAGGCAGACCACCAGCGAGACGGCGATCACCCAGAGCCGGTAGTTGGGCAGGAACATGAAGGGCAGCGCGCGTCCGCCCTGCAGCGCGGACGGCATCTCGTAGGGCATGCCCGAGGAGCCGAACCAGTTGCTGAAGAGCCCTTGCAGGATGAGCGCGATGCCGAAGGTCAGCAGCAGTCCGTAGAGCGGATCGAGCCCGGCCAGTCTGCGCAGCAGCAGCCGCTCGATGACCGCGCCGAAGAGGCCGACGGCGAGGGGCGCGAGGATGAGCGCGCCCCAATAGCCGACGCCGGCCTTCTCGGCGAGGAACCAGGCCACGAACGCCCCCAGCATGTAGAGGGCGCCGTGGGCGAAGTTCACGACGTTGAGCAGCCCGAAGATGATGGCCAGGCCCAACGAGAGCAGCGCGTAGAACGAGCCGTTGATGAGCCCGATGAGCAGCTGCCCGAAGAGGGCCTGGATGGGGACCGCCAGCATGGCTACTTCGCGCTGCCTGCGTCGGGCTTGGCGGCGGGAGCAGCGGCGGGCGCGGCAGGAGCGGCGGCGGGGGCGGGCGTGCTGCCGGCGATGAGCGAGCAGTTACCTTCCTTCTCGGGCCGGAAGGCCTGGTCGCCCGGGATCTCCTTCACCAGCTTGTAGAGGTCCCACTCGCCCTTCGAGTCCGCCGGCTTCTTCACCTCGTAGAGGTACATCGGGTGGATCTTGCGGCCGTCGGCGCGGATGACGCCCTTGCCGAAGAGCGTGTCGTCGGTGTGCAGCTTCTTCATCTCGTCCACCACCGCCTTGCCGTCGGCGTCGCTCTTCAGCGCCTTGAGCGCCTTCAGATAATGGAGCACCGAGGCGTAGACGCCGGCCTGCACCATGCTGGGCTTCTTGCCGCCCATCTTCTCCGACCACTTCTTCGACCAGGCGCGGGTCTTGGCGTCGCGGTCCCAGTAGAAGCTCTCCGAGAGGAGGAGGCCCTGCGCCGTCTGCAGGCCCAGCGCGTGGATGTCGGTGACGAAGACGAGCAGGCCGGCCAGCTTCTGTCCGCCCTTGACGATGCCGAACTCCGAGGCCGCCTTGATGGAGTTGATGGTGTCGCCGCCGGCGTTGGCGAGGCCGATGACCTGCGCCTTGGACGACTGCGCCTGGAGCAGGAAGCTGGAGAAGTCGGTGGTGTTGAGCGGGTGCTTGACGCCGCCCAGCACCTCGCCGCCGGCGGCCTTGACCACCGCGGTGGTGTCGCGCTCCAGCGCCTGGCCGAAGGCGTAGTCGGCGGTGAGGAAGAACCAGCTCTTGCCGCCCGCCGCCACCTCGGCCTGGCCGGTGGTGTGCGCCAGCGCATAGGTGTCGTAGGTCCAGTGGACGGTGTTGGGCGAGCAGGCCTTGCCGGTCAGGTCGCTCGAGCCGGGGCCCGAGGCGAGGAAGACCTTGTTCTTCTCCTTCACCACCGCCGAGACTGCCAGCGCCACCGACGAGGTGGGCACGTCGACGATGACGTCCACGCCGTCCACGTCGATCCACTGCCGCACGATGTTGGACCCGATGTCGGGCTTGTTCTGGTGGTCGGCGAAGACCACCTCGATGGGCGTGTCGCCGATCTTCCCGCCCATCTCCTCGACGGCCATCTTGGCGGCCAGCACCGAGCCGGGGCCGGCCAGGTCGGCGTAGAGGCCGGACTGATCGTTGAGGACGCCGATCTTGATGGTCTTGCCGGTGAAGTCGGCGTGCGCGGCCGGACTGGCGGCGAGCGCGGCCAGGACTGCGAGGGCGGAGCGAAGCATCTTCAGACTCCTTCGGTTGAGGTGATCAAAGTAGCGGTGATCGGCAGCGGTGATCGGCATCGTTGTTCAGACACCTAGGTAGTGGTTGACCTTGTCCATGCTGAGTTCCAGCGCGGCGTTGTCGATCTGGTCGACGATGCGCCCGCCTTCCATGACGTAATGCCGGTCGGCCACCGTCCTGGCAAAGCGCAGGTTCTGCTCCACCAGGATGATGGTGAACCCTTCCGCCTTGAGCCGGCGGATACTGTTCCCGATCTGCTGGACGATGACAGGCGCCAACCCCTCGGTGGGCTCGTCGAGCAGCAGCAGGCGGGCGCCGGTGCGCAGGATGCGGCCGATGGCGAGCATCTGCTGCTCGCCGCCGGAGAGCTTGGTGCCCTGGCTGCGCAGCCGCTCCTTGAGGTTGGGGAAGAGCTCGAAGACCTGGGCGTTGGTGAGCCCTCCCTCGCGGACCTTGGGGGGCAGCGCCAGATTTTCCGCCACGTCGAGGCTGGCGAAGATGCCGCGCTCCTCGGGGCAGAGTGCGATCCCCAGCCGGGCGATGCGGTAGGAGGGCAGGGCGATGGTCTCCTTGCCCTCGAACTTCACCGAGCCCTGGCGAGGGCGGACCATGCCCATGATCGACTTCATGGTGGTGGTCTTGCCGGCGCCGTTGCGGCCGACCACGGTGACCAGCTCGCCCTTGCGGACTTCCAGGTCGACGCCGTGGAGGACGTGCGACTCGCCGTACCAGGCGTTGAGGCCCTTCACGCTGAGCAGGTTCTCAGCCATGCTCGGTCCCGAGGTAGGCGGCGATGACGGCCGAGTTCTTCGAGACGCTCTGGTAGCTGCCTTCGGCGAGCACCTCGCCCCGCGCCAGCACCGTGATGGTGTGGGAGAGGCTGGCGACGATGCCGAGGTTGTGCTCGACCATGAGGACGGTCCGATCCTTGGCCACCTGCTGGATCAGCCTGGCGATGCGCTCCACGTCCTCGTTTCCCATGCCCGCGGTCGGTTCGTCGAGCAGCATCAGCTCCGGCTCGAGGGCGAGGGTGGTGGCGATCTCCAGCGCGCGCTTGCGGCCGTAGGAGAGCTCGATGGCCGGCACCTGGGCGAAGTCCTGCAGCCCGACCGCGTCGAGCAGCTCGCGGGCGCGCTGGTGGTAGGCGCGCAGCACCCGGTCGGAGCGCCAGAAGTCGAACGACGAACCCCGCTTGCGCTGCAGGGCGATGCGCACGTTCTCGAGCACGGTGAGGTGCGGGAAGACGGCCGAGATCTGGAACGACCGCACCAGGCCCTTGCGCGCGATCTCGGCCGGCGAGGCGCGGGTGATGTCCTCGCCCCGGTAGACGATGGTGCCCGAGGTGGCCGGCAGGAAGCGGGTGAGCAGGTTGAAGCAGGTGGTCTTGCCGGCGCCGTTGGGACCGATGAGCGCGTGGATGGTGCCGCGCGCGACCTTGAGGTCCACGCCTTTGACCGCCACGAAGCCGCGGAACTCCTTGCTGAGACCGCGTGTCTCGAGGATCACGTCGGAGTCGGGCACGCGGCTACTTAGCTGCAAGCACGTCTGCTGTGCAAGTACACAAGCGCGAGACTGGTGCCCTTGGGGCGCTCCGTCGTCAGATTCCTCTCCAACCACACGGAGATTCCCATGTCAGCCTTCCGAACTTTTGCTTCCCTTTCGTTGGCCGCGGTGCTGGGCGCAGGATCCGCCTTGGCGCAGACCGCCGCCCGCGACCAGGCCGAGAACGCCAACCCCCACAGCACGCTGAACAAGGACAAGCCCGCCTCCGACGTGCCCGCCGCCACCACCAAGGCCGAGACGCAGGCCGCCGAGGCGGGGAACCCGCACAGCACGCTCAACAAGGACCGCGCCGCGCCCGGCGCCACCGCTGACGTCGAACGGGCCGAGAAGGGCAACCCGCACTCGGTGAAGAACAAGGACGAGATGACCGACGCCGGCCCCGCCACCGCGCAGGCCGTCCTCGAGCGCATGGCGACCGCCGACCGCGGCGAGGTCGCGGTGGGCAAGCTGGCGCAGCAGCACGGCTCGGCCCGCGTGCAGCAGGCCGGCCAGATGCTGGAGAAGGATCACGGCGCCTCGCTCGCCGCGGTGCAGGCGCTCGCCCGCAAGAAGGGCCTCTCCCTGTCCGCGGCGCCGGTGGATTCGATGGCGAAGCGCGACGCGGAGGAGGCAAAGGAGCTGCAGGACCAGCTCGCGAAGCTGCACGGCGCCGACTTCGACAAGGCCTTTGCCAAGGCGATGATCGACGACCACCGCAAGGACATCGACCAGCTCAAGAAGTGGCAGGCGGATGTCGACGACAAGGACGTCTCGGCGCTGATCGCGAAGACGCTGCCCGTCCTCGAGCACCACCTCTCGATGGCGCAGTCGCTGCGGATGCCGGCCGCGCAGGGCCGCACGCCGTAAGTTCGCCGGGGGCCCGCGAAGGCGAGCGCTCCATCGTTTTCGCGGACCACCTGAGAGGGCCTCCGCTGATCACCTGAGGCGGCGCGGACCTACTTCCGGCATTCTGCTACCCGCGCGTGCGCGTGGGCCCCCTCGATGCTTAGTACTGCTGGAGGGGGATCGCGGCGGCGAAGGGAGCAGTCAGCTGTGACGGCGAGCGGCAGGACCCGCAACCAGCCAGCCCTCGGGACAGTCCTGGTGGTGGATGACGATGTCGGGGTGCGCGAGGTGCTCAGCCACTTCCTCACCGCCGCGGGGTACGCAGTCTGTGCTGCCTGCAACGGGAGGGAGGCTCTGGACCTGCTCGACGGCGGCGAGTGGCCCGACCTCTTCGTCCTGGATCTCATGATGCCGGTGATGGGCGGGGTCGAGCTCATCTCGGCGCTGCGGGCGAAGCCGGGCTGGGCCGAAAATCCCATCATCGTGCTGACGGGCACCAAGGGCTACTCCGCCGCGCAACTTCACGTTGACGCCGTGCTGCTCAAGCCTTTCAACGCCGTCGACGTGCAGGCGGCCGTCTTCCTCGCCCGCGCCTCGAAGCGCAGCCGGGAGGGAAGCGGCGCCGCCTGACCCGGCGCGGCAGGCCGGACCCATTGGTAAAAAATCGCTCGTTCCGCCCGCACGGGCACCGTCCCCCGTTGACAACTGGATCGCCCGCGGAGCAGGCTCCGCGACCGCATCACTGGAAAAAAAGGGGTTGCCCGCATGAAGCGCAGGACCTTCCTGAAGGGTTCGGCAGCAGCGGTAGGCGGAGCGGCGGCGCTGGGGTTCGACCTGAAGCAGGCGCGCGCCGAGATGCGGGAGCTGAAGATCGCCCGCACCACCGAGACGCGCAGCATCTGCCCCTACTGCGCGGTTTCCTGTGGAGTGATCATCCACACGCTGGGAGACAAAGCGAAGAACGTCCAGTCCTCGGTGGTCCACGTCGAGGGCGATCCGGACGCGCCCATCAACCGCGGCACGCTCTGCCCCAAGGGCGCCACCCTGCGCGCCGACATCAACAATCCCAACCGGCTCTTCTCGCCGAAGGTCCGCCGCCCGGGCTCGGACCACTGGGAAGAGATCACCTGGGACGAGGCCATCGCCAAGATCGCGCGCCACATCAAGGACACCCGCGACAAGACCTTCGTGGCCAAGAACGCCAAGGGGCTGCTGGTCAACCGCACGCCGGGCCTGGCCATGATCGGCGGCTGCACCGACACCAACGAGTTCAATTACCTCCAATGGAAATTCATTACCGCGCTGGGGATTCCCTATCGGGATTCACAAGCGAGAGTTTGACACGGTCCCACGGTGGCCAGTTTGGCCGCCACCTTCGGCCGCGGCGCCATGACCAATGGCTGGGTCGACATCAAGAACGCCGATGTCATCCTGGTCATGGGCGGCAACCCGGCGGAGAACCACCCTTGCGGCTTCAAGTGGGTGATCGAGGCCAAGAGGACGCGCAAGGCGAAGCTGGTGGTGGTCGATCCGCGCTTCACGCGGACCGCCGCGGTCGCCGATACCTATGCGCAGCTGCGCGGCGGCACCGATATCGCGTTCCTGCACGGGATCATCCGCTATGC